>JBATHQ010000406.1:0-6147 GCA_049667005.1 Psychromonas sp. | reverse complement strand
TTTATCAAAAGATCATGTTATTGATCCTGAGCTGGTAGCCGATGCTCCGCGATTATTAGGCGATGTAATGGCAACGCCACGTTTTTTTGAGGGCGATGTTTTTTATGGTGAGGGTGAATACGACAAGCATAAATTATATGGCGTTTACCGTTTAGGTGTTGACTATACAGATCCCGTTAGCCAAGAGTTTCTTGCTAAGCAACTGATCTTTATTGGTCATTCTGAAGTTTCTAAGAATCCGAATGTCAGTGGCACAGAGCAAGCCACTCCACATGATTTTATAAGCAGTTCAATGGAAGCAAGGCAGGGTGATTTAATCCTCCCTATTCCTGAATATGAAACCTTGCCCGCATACTTTTTACCACAACCTGTTGCCAAAACAACGGAAGGTCAGATTCTTTCAGCTCTTAGCAACTCAAGAGCAATTGGGAAATGGGATATTGTGGTGATCAACAAAGGGCAAGAGGATAATATTCAGATAGGTTCAATGTTCTCGATCCTGCAGCCTGGTCCTAATATTTTAATAAATCCGAAGAAAGTTGCTTATCAGGAAGATTCCTCAAAATTTGAGCAATTGAGCCCTGCGGATTTAAAAATTCCAGCAGAACGCATTGGCGAACTACTGGTCTTTAAAGTTTATGAAAAAGTTAGTATTGCGATGGTCATGCGCAGTAGCAGAGTGATAGGTGCAAACTATACAATTCAAGGCTTAGAGTTTTAGCCTTTGATATTTTAGCCTTTAAAATAATGTCACTATCTGGCCAGACTGATAAAGCTAAATAGTGGCAAGGAAGGTAACTATGCAAATCGACTTATTTACACAACAAAATAATGATGCGCATAGTTACTCGCATATCCGCTGTTGGATGGTCTTGGATGCCATTCCGGCACTGCAAAAACGCACCATACTAAAGCTGCTTCACCTCCACTCTGTTGAACAGTTAGTGCAATTGTCCGCGGAAAAACTCTCTTCATATGGTCTGAAAGAAGCGCAAATAGCCGCCCTGCATCACCCTGACACTAGATTAATAGACGATAACCTGGCTTGGTTAGACCGCTCATCTGACAATCATATTCTCTGTTACGACCACCCGGATTACCCGGAACTATTAAAACAGATAAGTAACCCTCCTCTACTGCTCTATTTACAGGGTAACATCCATTTATTAAGCAGCCCACAAATCGCAATCATCGGCAGTCGCAACTGTACCCCATACGGACAACAAAAAGCTTATCAGTTTGCCGGGCAATTATGTGCATCGGGCTTTACCGTTACCAGCGGCTTGGCTATTGGTATTGACGGTTTAGCGCATCAGGGGGCGCTTGATAGATCCGGTAATACCATTGCCGTATTAGGTACCGGCTTGGATAATATTTACCCAAAACGGCACAGTAAACTTGCACAGCAGATAAAGGAGCGGGGTTTATTAGTTTCTGAATTTTGGCCAGATGCAGCGGCATTACCAAGTAACTTCCCCAGACGTAACCGCATTATTTCAGGCCTAAGTTTGGGTGTGTTAGTGATTGAAGCATCAAAACGAAGTGGCTCATTAATTACTGCTCGCTATGCTCTTGAACAAAATAGAGAGGTGTTTGCATTACCGGGTTCAATCGACAATCTGGAAGCCTGTGGTTGCCATCAATTGATTCAACAAGGGGCAAAACTGATCATCAATACTCAAGACGTATGTGATGAATTTAAGCACTTAACCTTGAGGCCAATATCGGTTAGCGATACAGTTGAAAAAAACGCCGAGCCGGCACATCCTCTTCTCAAACATATCGATTTTCATATCACCACGCTTGAGCAATTATTGGATCGCAGCAGTTTAGATATCGCGAGTTTACAAAACCAGTTAATAGAACTTGAGATAACTGGTAGAATAACAGCCACAGCACAGGGGTATATCAAATTAAGTGATTAGGTGTGTTTATCATTTTATGACTAAAATCAAAAAACAGGGTTAACTATGTTTGAAATAATAATGTATCTATTTGAAAGCTATATGCAAGCGGACCAAAGCATCGAAATAGATGCACAGGAAATAACCGATGAATTATTGGAAGAAGGTTTTCAGAAGAGTGACATTTCAAAAGCACTCGCCTGGCTTGATAACCTCACGACATTACACGAGGAAAATCCACAAAGTAAAACACAGTTAGCTAAAAAAACCTCACTGCGCGTTTATAGTGCAATTGAGCAGCAAAGGCTAACAAAAGAGTGCCGGGGTTTTCTCGCTTACTTAGATCAAGCGGATATATTAAATACGCATACACGCGAAGTCGTGATTGATTGTGCAATGGCTTTAGATATTGATGAATTAAGCCTACATGATCTTAAGTGGTTAACATTGATGGTATTATTTAACGATCCAAGCAGTGATGATGCATTTTTACAACTCGAATCGATGCTGCTTGATTTTGAAGATGGCTTAATTCATTAATATGTCAAACAGCAAACAAGGTTTACCAACCCGCCACGAAAAAAGCAAAGAGTTCTGCCCTGAATGTGGCGGTGAGTTGCATATTCGTAATAGTAAGCAAGGCTCTTTTCTCGGCTGTTCGAACTACCCTGAATGTCAGTTTCTACGGCCCCTGCATGAGAAAATTGAGATAAAGAAGGTACTCTCAGGTACCCACTGCCCGCTTTGTGGAAAAGAGTTAGTCTTAACACAGGGTAAGTATGGATTATTCATTAGCTGCAGCACCTATCCTGAATGTCTACATACTGCACAACTTTCAGAAAAAAATGAAACTGCAGAAGAAGCGCCGGTACCTTGCCCATCTTGTAAAAAAGGCCATCTAATTAAACGCCAATCGCGCTTTGGAAAAACCTTTTATGCCTGTGATAACTATCCCAATTGCAAATATGCAGTGAATGACAAACCGGTCAATGAATTTTGCCCGGACTGCCACTGGCCAATTTTGGTCGAGCGGAAAACAGCCAGCGCAAATCGCATAATATGTCCAAAAAAAGGATGTGGTTACCGCAGCAAGCCTATATAATAATAGTTATTATTACCCGCTAAGTTTATTAGCTAATAACCTAGAGAGGAAAGCACCTTGACGAAACCTTTTGTAGCCATCTTAATGGGATCTGATTCGGATCTACCTGTTATGCAAAACACGATTGACATCTTAAAATCGTTTGCTATCGATTTTGAAGTCAAAGTAACTTCAGCGCACCGTACACCCGCTGCGACGCATGCATACGTTACCGATGCAGAAGCACGTGGTTGTAAAGTATTTATTTGTGCCGCTGGCCTTGCCGCTCACTTGGCTGGCGCAGTTGCCGGAATAACGACACGACCAATTATCGGTGTCCCAATTGACTGCGGTCCTTTAAATGGCCAGGATGCATTACTGTCAACAGTAATGATGCCTGCAGGTGTACCCGTCGCGACGGTTGCAATCGGTAGTGCCGGTGCAAAAAATGCAGCTTACCTTGCGGCGCAGATTCTTGCTGTGGCAGATGACGCATTGGCTGTACTCGTGAAAGAAAATCGCGCAGAAAATGCTAAAGCAGTAATTGCAAAAGATGCAGCCCTGCAGCTTAAATTAAAAAACCTGTAACGGATCTCTTACTTTTGTTAAAGCAAATTGATTTAAATAACACTCTGAAAGCACTTAATGCTCAGGGTGTTATTGCCTACCCTACAGAAGCTGTATTTGGTTTAGGATGCGATCCGGATTGTGATGTAGCCATTCAAAAAATACTGACGCTGAAAGAACGCCCTGCACACAAAGGTTTAATTTTAATAGCCGCCAGCATTGAGCAATTAGAAAAATACGCTGATTTTTCTGCATTGAATGAAAACCAACTTGCAGCAATAAAAAAAACCTGGCCAGGCCCGTACACTTGGGTTGTACCTGCTAATAAAAACCTTTCTAAACTGATAAGCGGTGATTTTGACAGTGTTGCAGTAAGAGTGACTGCTCACCCAATCGTGCGACAAATATGCCAGGCATTTAATAAACCCATTATCTCTACAAGTGCAAATTTATCCGGTGTAGACGCAGCTTATAACAGCCAACAAGTAAGTGAAATGTTTAAAGATAACCCATTATTAAGCATGGTTATCGACGCCCCCGTTTCCGGTCTTTCCTCACCGTCACAAATTTATAATGCATCTACTGGCGAACGATTAAGATAATAGCAAGTGTATTAAAGATGTGATCTTGCATTATGCATAAATAATTGTGCAGAAAGATTGTAAACAGCTTTAACTGGCCAGAAAGGGCTAAAGATCAAGATGTTCTGAATAAACCGTTCATCCAGATAGGCTTAACTTTAACCCGCAAGATTGATCACTTATTTGATGCATTTACTATAATTATCGCGACTAAGTTTCCACTCCTTATTTTAACATGCTAGATTATCTGTCATTAGCTAACCACCTTATATTTTGGAGTTCTCATGGATCACTATGCCGTATTTGGCAATCCAATTAAACAAAGTAAATCCCCCTTCATCCATACTTTATTTGCAAAGCAAACATTGCAGCAGATGGTTTACAATGCAATTGAGCCAGCGACAGATGACTTTGAAACAACAATAAAAGATTTTTTTTCGACCCAAGGAAAAGGTTGTAATATTACCGCCCCCTTCAAAGAACAAGCTTATCGGTTTGCCCAACAATTAACTGAACGAGCTGAATTAGCGGGTGCCGTCAATACACTAAAATTAACGGATGATGGGATTATTATCGGTGACAATACCGACGGAGCCGGATTGCTATTAGATCTGAAAAATAATCACGTTCACCTTAAAGGATCGCGTATTTTATTAATCGGAGCAGGAGGCGCTGCGCGTGGTGTCTGCGCAACATTATTAGCCGAACAACCGCAACAACTGGTTATTGCTAATCGCACATTTTCAAAAGCAGAAACACTGCAGAAAATATTTTCAAAATTAGGTAATGTCTGCGCAGCAGAACTTTCACAATTATCGGGTAAGTTTGATTTGATAATTAATTCAACATCAGCAAGTTTACATGGTGAAGTGCCGGCAATCAGCCCAAGCTTAATTACGCCCGAAACAGCAATCTATGACATGATGTACAGCGCTCAGGCAACACCATTCAATGCATGGGCAAAAGCACAGGGTGCAAGGGTTACCATTGATGGGCTTGGCATGCTAGTCGGGCAAGCTGCAGAAAGTTTTGCTATCTGGCGTGGCGTAAAACCGGGCGCTAAACAAGTTTTAACTGAATTACGTCATAATCTGGCTATTTAATAGCAAAGAAACAAAAGGAAAAAATTATGCAGGCACATCGAGTTAATGAAGTATTAGAACTATTAAAACCTTACTGGTTAAAAAATAAAGAGTTAAGTCTGATTGAAGTATTGGCACTACTTTCTAAAGATTCCGGTTTTGACAAACCCCTGACAGAGTTAACTGATGAAGTCATCATTTACCATCTTAAAATGGACCAAACTGAAAAGGGTGCGATGATACCCGGCATCGCCAAAGACTGTGAAGACGATTTTCAAACAGCTCTATTAAAAGCGCGCGGCTTACTTTAAACAAAAAATGGCGAAAGGCCGAGCTGATCGCAGCCACAAAATGGGGCGTAGGACGAATTAAACGTCAGTTCAGGGTCATGAGCGGATAAACACCGTATATCCTGTTGTAGTTTGCGGGATGTACCAGTGATTGCCGGAAGTGCAGAGTACCTCCGCTCGTGACACGGTGCTGTCGTGATGCAACCAGTCCACGCAGAGCTCACTCGCTCGTGACACCTTGCTGTCGCAAAATTACTCTGGGCATCCTGCCCTACGCCCTTCGGGCCATTGTCGCAAGCTCCAACGTTCAAATTTGTTCCAGACAAATTTGTCGCCCCGATTTTCACATGAAGGAAACTACAGGACGCGCAGGGCTTGTCCGCTCGTGAACCATCTCTGCCGCGATACTCGCCCTACGGCATGCTGTCGACCTTCCCCACGCGAGAGCAGGTCAGAAGCTAAAGCCGTAATAACGAAAAAACCCCAGCCCTTCAAAGAAGGACTGGGGTTTATCGTTATTAGGCGCTTGGCGATGCCCTACTTTCACATGGGGAGACCCCACACTATCATCGGCGCAATTGCGTTTCACTGCTGAGTTCGGAATGGGATCAGGTGGTACCACAATGCTATGGTCGCCAAGCA
>JBATHQ010000405.1:0-10021 GCA_049667005.1 Psychromonas sp. | reverse complement strand
TGTCCCATATTGATAAAAGCAATATTGGCAGAGTATTTTTCGCAGCAATGTTCAAACAATGCTAATAAATTGTCGAACTCTGTCTCATCAATTTCTTTTGGGACATCACTTGGATAGCTTTTATGCCATGCCTTAGCGGTTAAAGTCATAGAACACCTGGGAGGATTAGGGTTATTATTAATTGCATCCTGCTGTTCACTTGAGGTCAGATGCCATTTTTACTATTAGCCTCTATACGTTGAATATTTATTTTAACAAGGTTGTTACAAGGATAACTGCGATCGTCAGAGCTTGCTAATAATAAATTGGGCAAACTTATTATTCTTCAACTATAGTTTTGACAATCGGTTTTTCTTTGTAAATACAGGAGCTTGATATGTCTGCAAACCACATCTATAAGAAAATTGAGATTGTCGGTTCATCTAAAAGCAGTATCGAAGATGCTATTAACAATGCCCTTGAGGAATGCCATAAGACGATTAAAAATATGGACTGGTTTGAAGTGGTAGAAACTCGCGGTCATATTGTCGATGGTAAAGTGGGCCACTTTCAAGTGACCGTTAAAATCGGTTTTAGAATCGAAAACAGCTGATTTTGATAGCGGCAGAGGGGGAGTGAATGTGGAATAAAATTAAGGCACATGAAGGGATTGATTTTATGAGGTATTTCTGTCTTATATCAACCTTCTAGCTCTTCATTATCTTGTGCGCATTCACTAGCATGACTTACCTTGCGTCGCTAGTTTCAGTGTCCAGGTCACACCGCTTTTCTTTTTGCTAATTCATGAAACCTTTCACCTAAGTGTTTTCAGATCGACCCGTATAGCAACTTTTATCTTGTTTAGGGATAAATATAATCTGGTATTTATAACAATCCCAACGTGTATGGGGAGGACTCTTATAGTCTCTCATAGGTTTATCAATGTTAAAGTTAGTTAAATTACGATTATTCGAATCGGGTTTTGACACTGGTTTATGAGAAGTTACACGCTATTGATATAATAAACTGAAAATAAAGGGATTTATTTTTATTTGAATAAGGCTTGTTCATTGTTCTGAGTTGAATTCGTTTCTTTTTACTCTATAATTAATTCAGTTTATTGTGATAATTTCCATTTAATCCTTTCAAATACAATATGTTAAACCAGTACAATGAAGTTTTGATCTAGTTTATGTAGTGCAGATGAAGCTGTAACCCCTGAGTACAAGTGCACATCTAAATAAAAAGATAGATCAATTAATTAATCCGGTTGGTATTTTAAAAAGCAATGCATTAATTATAATTTCAATATTTACAATGTGTTAGGCAGAAAAAAGCTAGCAACAGTTAATTGGGACATAGCTAAGGGTATTAGCTATAAATATAAACATATTAAATTTTAAAGACAAAAAAAATGAATAATTTTACGCCACTGATTTCTGTTATTGTTCCTGTCTACAATAGGGAAGGAACAATCGCTAAAACATTATTAAGCATTCAAAATCAAATTTTTAATAACTTAGAAGTTATTATTGTTGATGATGGTTCTATAGATAAAACTAAAGAAAAAATAATGCCATTTTTGTCAGATTCCAGGTTTAAGTATTTTTATCAAAAACACAGCGGTAAACCTTCCATTGCTAGAAATTACGGTATTAACATCTCTAATGGGGAGTGGGTCGCCTTTCTTGACTCTGATGATCTATGGTACATCGATACAATAAAAAAACAGATTGACTTAATATTAGAAGCTCAGGAAAAACAATTACCTCTAGACTTGGTATTTGGAGATTTTAATATAAAAACAAAAGAAAGTTTAAACAGTCAAAATGTTTCTTATTTTAGCCAAAATAAGGTTCATCGGAATCTTGAAAAATGTGTAGAGTATAAGCTTGATAATGGACTGCTATACGATCGCAAACTCTTTTTAATAGAGCTGTATAAAAAAGGATTTATTCTTACTTGCGCTGTAATAGTTAAAAGAAAAAGGTTACTTCAAATTGGAGGCTTCAATGTCGGCTTGACCTATGCGGAAGATACTGACCTATTTCTTAAAATTGCAGAGTCCGGAATATGTGGTTCGGTTGATGGGTTCCTCTTCGAGTACGTTAAACATGATAATAATATGACAGAATCCACGAACAATATTTTTTTTACAGACGTTATGGGGGTACTAAAAAATCATCTTCAGACCAGTAGTGATTTTGCTATTGATCATTACTATCTTAATGAGAGGTATTATAATTATCACCTAAGATACAGCTTTTTTATTGCAAAAAATGAAGCATTAATTCCTTCTTTGAAAAATTTCATTCAAGTTAAACCTGTTTATAGCTTTCGTAACCTGAAAGTGTTTATAAAGTATTTGTATATAATTTTTGTTTCATGTATCAAACTTAATTTAATTACGAAATGAGCATCAGAAAAAAAGCACTTTGGGGATCGATAACTCAGGTATTAGCTATGCTCATTAATATCCTGTCTCTCTATATTATTACGCCCTATACTATTAATGCTGTCGGAGATCAGTACTACGGTTTATGGACCTTAATTGCGTCTTTTACTGGTTATTATTTCTTGTTAGACTTTGGAATAAGTTCAACTGTTATTAAATTTGTTGCAAAATCAATTGCAGATAAAAACTTAATTGAACGTGATATTCTTGTCAGTAATGCCTTTTTCTTATTCACCTTTATATCATTAATTGCCTTACTACCAATTTTAATTATTTCATTCGGTTTTTATCATTTTTCACCTGAAGAATTAAAAACCATAAGTGTTATCCTCATACTCATCGCTGGTTTTGAGTTTATGGTATGTTTGCCTCTGAAGGTCTTTCAGGGAGTGGCCTATGCCTATTTAGATTACCCCGTCAGCAGTCTACTCGATATTTTAAAAACAATAATTAGAGCCGTGGGTATATTTTTGTTAATTTATCACCGTGAAGACATAATATTCCTACCTGTTATTAGTTTGACTACCAGTATTTTTTATTATGTATGTATCAGCTACTTTGTATTTTCCCGGCACAAACTTAAAATATCTTGGAATCAGGTAAGCAAAAAAGAACTACTGGCTTTGACAGGTTTTAGTAAATATCTTTTTATCACTCAGATAGGTGATTTATTACGTTTTCGAATTGATTATATAGTCATTTCAATGATGTTATCCTTGGAATCAATAACAATTTATGCCATTGCACAAAAATTAGCTGATGTTTATATGCAGGTTATAATGAAAATGCTTGGTGTTTTAAATCCACTAATTTTTCAGCTAAGCTCAGAAACCGATTCAATAAAAAGAGTGGATACTTATTTCAACTGTATAAGAATATCGTGCATTCTTTCATTTGCTATAGGCACATCAATCATTGTTTCTGCTTCCTTATTGATCTCTTTATGGATGGGAGATAACTACCTTCAGGCTGTGACAATTCTTTCCTTTCTTGTTTTTGCTTTATCAATGGATCTCATTCAAATCCCATCTCATGCGATATTGCAATCTATTGAAAAACATCACTACTTCTCTTGGTTGACCATCATTGAAGGGGTATGTAATTTAATTTTATCGATCATTCTTGGGCTTAACTATGGATTAATAGGTATAGTTTTGGGAACTGTTATTCCAATGACTACGATAAAAATTTTAGTTCTCCCTTACTTTTTATGCAGAGAATCAGGGATGTCACTAAAATATTATTATCAAGTAATTCTTGGGCCACTTAGTCTTGCAGTTGTGATCTCCACTTTTGTTTTTTATATATTACTACCAGAAATAAACTTTCATTCACAATTCCTCAATCTGATATTCACTTTCACTATCCAATTTTGTTTATATATTCTATTTTCAATGATGCTTTTTTTATCAAAAACAGAGCAAAAAACGTTGATAAATAAATTTATTAAATAGGTAACACTTCTTCTAGTCTAATCGAACTATTCACCATATTTATTGGATAATAATACCCACTATCAAGGTGAGCACTACACTTTTTTAGTCGTTCCTTATTGCGTTTTTATATATTTCAGTAAGATTTTTAATTTTTACAACAAAGAATAATTCATTGCTTCGAATAGAACGTCTAAAATAAGTTTTGTCACCAATAAGCTTCCTCTTGATTGCTCGTGATAAAATTTTGATACTTCCAATAATTGATAACCACTCAGTTTCAATTCTTAAATCATACATAGCTTCAAGAGCGATAAATTTATCTTTTTGTGCATCTATCGGCGTATCTTGTGAGTAAATACTATTAAAATAGAAGCCTTTTGTTGGCTCAATATTTGGAGGCAGGGTCATTACATGAGTTGCCTGTCCATACGGGTAATACTTGCTTAATGGGTGATGATTAGTATATAAGAATAACTCCCCAGACTGATGTTTCGAGTTTTTTAGTGCTTCAAATAGAGCAATTGAGGTGAATTTATGATCGTTGTGAGAATCGATTTCTGGATGTGGAGTGATGATAATATCGGGTTGTATTTCTTGAATGATAACTTCCAGATTATTAACCAGTGATTCCCAGTTAGATTCTCCGGATATTTTGTTAGCTAATTCAGAAATATTTTGTTTCCTGAATTGATTCATATCAGCACTATGGGTATGTGTACTTGCCACTATTTTAGTTGGATTTTCATACATTTCTTTAAGTGTGTTATCAAAAAAACCAAGATTTAAAATATTACTGAATGGAACATCTGCCAGCAAAGGTACAGTCAGACTATTCCATGTTCTTATTTGACCTTTATTTAAAAAATTTTTTTTATTGTTTTTAAAGGTAGAAGTATGTTTCAGCTCTCCTGAATCCCCGCCTGTTATTGTGACAATATGCGCCTGATTATATTTTTTATATAAACCAAAGCTAGCTATTTCGGCATCATCTGGATGTGGAGCGAGTATGAGTATTTTCGAATCGCTAAGGGGTCTGTTTTCAATACTAATAACCGTTATATCTTGTGGTTTAATGAAAATATGCCTAGTTTCGATATTTAGAATTTTGTCTTTTCTATCTTCGGTTAATGAAGTAAATAATGAGCTGATATTCAGATATCTTACACCACTAGCGGCATGTTCAAAGGTGTTTGTGACCGAGTCCTTTGTTAAACCTGGGGCGTTGGAAGATATAGTGATTTCAGATGGTGCCCAACGACTGATGATATTATTATGCACAGTAATTTTAACAAAAATTGCATGGTTAATTTTTACTAGTGGGATATTAATTATAGAATTTTGTAAATTAACGAGGTAACTAGTTGACTGACAATGATTAAAATCATAGTGGTAGTCATTAACGATACAATATTTATAGGTCTTTAATAGATAAAAATTGTATATGTAGAGAAATAAAAATATTATAAAAACAGGGATCAACATTTCGTATATCATGCACTATTCTCTTTGTTGAGCTAATGTTTATGGAGTTCTTAATTTTAATGGGAATTTACTGTGTATAAGTATAATGATGTTAGCGTAATTATACCAACATTCAACAATTCAAAATGGATAAAGTCCTGTATTGAATCAGTGAACAATCAAACTGTACAAGTTGCTGAAATAATTATTATTGATGATGGTTCTAATGACGATACTAATTGCATCATACAAGACTATCTAGATAAATATCCCTATATCCGCTATGTTTATCAGAAAAATGCAGGGGTTTCTGCAGCAAGAAATACAGGCATTAATATTGCCACTGGAAAGCTTGTTGCATTTTTAGATTCTGATGACCTTTGGTTACCAGAAAAAACAAAAAAACAAATAGATTTATTAAACTCGCTGATAACTAAGGATACTTCTTTTGCCTTTATTGATACATTTTCAATTGATTACCAAAATACGTTTTTTGGTGGAGTAAGATGCTACAACAAGAAAGGATGTTATAAACAAAAATTACTCTATAATAATTTGGTTAACTCTACTTCAACTGTTATTTGTAGTAGAAAAATGCTAATAGATGCGGGAGGGTTTGATGAAAAACTTCGTTATGGAGAAGACAGAAATTTGTGGATAAATCTAGCCGGAGTGTGCTCAATGGCTACTTTTCCTGAAGTGCTTTCCATACGGCGAATTCATGAGAATAACTTGTCCAATAAAATAGACAAGAACGAATCAACTGCAGAAAATATATATACTGGACTTGTTCCAAAGCTTATTATAAATGAAACTGAACTTAGAGAAGTTTTAATGGCAAACCTATCAAAATTTCTAATTTTATATGCTAAAAATGGCGATACTGCAAATTTAAGGCGCTTATTTCTCAAGTTATTTAAAATGTCGCCAAAAATTTTATTATGTTCAAAAGGGAGGTTTTTCATTGTTCTATTTATTTCTTTTTTTGGGAAAAATATAATGATGGCAGTGTTTAGATTGTGGCATAAATCATTACAGATAAAAAATACTAATAAGTACTCTTACTTGTTTAAATATGTGAAGCGTTAAACTTTATAATTAAATTCATGTGATTACTCATTTGATAAACACTATGAAAATGGCTACTAGGATTAACTCTTTTATAGTATTCTTATTTTTAAATAGTCAGTAGCTACGCACTCAATTAAACCATATAGCAAATAATTCCAGATTTCGCAGCAGTTTTAAATGTGCGATCCTGTCATGCTGAACCGCACTGTCACATTTGACACATTAGAATAGCTCTGTTTTCAGCACTACCGAGGATTTTTCCGCCAGGTAGTCATCTCTTTGATCACTCGCCATATCAGTCGCGGATTACGTCGCAACTGTCCAAGGGCGTTGGGGAGAAACCCCTTCCCGTAAGGTACGTAGGCGCGCAAGGGGGCGTTATTTTGTCGAGCCCAATGCTCTACCGGTATCATTAGCGCGTTGGAGATCACTTCAACCTCATAGGAGGTGCCAGCTGCTCGCAGTCGCGCAGTCGCCTCCTCAATCAATGGGATGTCGTGTGTTGCAACAGCGACGTGACGCGCGCGCCCAGCCAGACGATCGATCAACTCCAAGTACCCAAGGCGCATGTCCCGCTCGGGGTCAGCAGGATCAGGCCACTGACCTTTGACTACGCGCACGCTCAGTCCTCGCTCAATTGCCCAGTCAGCATCTTCAAGGCTGCGGCTCCAACGTCCGGGCAATGTCGTGCCGACGTAAGCAGGTGAGAGGGCACCCAGCAGGCTCTCTATCATTTTGTGTGATGGATCGACAGATTCTATCCCGTGCGAGTCACAATGGAGCCGGACATTATGAGCATGTGCGAAGGTGGCCAACTCGCTCGCCAATCGGGCGTCAAAAAAAACTGCGGGCGGCTTGATCGAAAGGTAGCCATCCAGGCCACTGGCCGCCAGCGCCTTGACCGAGGCGATATACTGATTTGCCACTTCCTGTGCGGTCTCGTTCCCTACGGGCCAGAAACCGAGGGTGTTAGGAAAACCGGTAACTGCCAGACGCTGTGCCACACAAATTGCATCGTCAACAGTTTCACCGCCGATTTGGTCACGCGCAACCCGTTGTACCATCGGTGTTAGCATCGCCGAAACAGATCTGGAAATTCCCCGTCGCCATCTCTTCCAGCCCATCACGGGCGAATCCGGTTGCGGTGCCGTATCGTACTGTCTGTCATCCCCGTTTATTATCTGCAGTCTTTGTTCAGTTTCTGCAACCGTTCTCGTTCTATCATCCGTTTTTTTTCCCTCGTTCATCATCTGTTGTCTCCCTTCAGTTTCTGAAATCGTTCTATCATCAGGTTTTTTTCCCCCCTCATAGCGCTTGTAAGGGAGGTCGCCCCCCGGAGCAAGTTAGGATATTTACTGAGGGCGGTCTTTGCACGGCCTTTTATCTGTCGGATCCTATACCTGACCTTGAGCGAAAACGGCGGCCGGCCAATTGCTTCCAACACGCGTACATGTGACGAATAAAACCACTTGTAATCGTCACCACCAATAGAGAAATCGAACTGCCGATGCCCAAGCTGCTTGCTTACCTTCAACATGGAATGCAGCAATTGGTGTCCGAGCGAGTATTTCTGCAGGGCGGGATCCTTGTCATAGGCGAAAATCCAGCCAGACCAAATTCCTTCATGGATGAAGCCTAGCCACACAGACAGCAGTCGACCATCTCCGCGCAAGGTTGACACAGTCAATAAGTTGTTGTCCCGAAGTAACTCGAAGTGCCTGCGATTGCGTGAGTCCGCAAGATAGTTGGGTACGCCTGTATCGTGGAATTGCTGTATTTTCCAGTCGAATGCCAATTTTAGCACGTCGTCGCCAGTATCATGCATCTGAAATACAAGCTCACCAAACTGCTCGGCTAGTCGACGTCGGCGTCTTTGCTGATCTTTATACAACCGTTTGCTTCGCGTCCCGAGGAAATCCTCGTAATCGGTGAAAGTGCTGAAAACAGACCAATCAACGAATGGCGCTGGTTGCTGATCCTGACGTTTAGCCCTGTCCCATTGCGCAGCTTCAATGACCTCTTGTACGACACTTCGTGCATAACTGGCCTGGCGCATCGACGGCGATGGAACTACGTTTTCTAGTGGCTCAAGGTAATCAATAAAATTCAGATCTGGCACGGCTTTCTTGCCATCAACAACCAACAAGCGGAAAACCTGGTTGTCGATTTTCACCAGTTCGATTGTTGTTGCTTGTCCTGCGAAATATGCCTGCGCAGCGACATTAAGGTACTCAGTTGAAGCATAAAATTGCATGGTTCCACCTTTATTGGGATTGAAATTTCCCAATTTTTTTCCTGCTATGAATAATTGCTTCTAAAATCAAAATTTATCTCATTTGAGAGAAATTTGCGAATCAACCATCTGCCAACTCGCATCTAAGTAATGACACATGATGTTTAGAGTTTCTTGCATCATGTGTGATATATGCAATTGATATATATATAGTTATTATATTTGAATATGTTTGATTTTATATGTTGGCTTAGTACAGTGCTGACCACGTCAAGGCAAAGAAAAGTCATTAAGAAGTATAGGAAAAGCAATGATCCTGTCAAGGTTGATTTAAACCGGTTATTTCACCTCATTGCGATAAAAATTCGTTTTAAATTAACACCATGCGCGGCTTTAAACGCCTACTTGGGCAGTGCCACTGTATTTAATGGGATTAGAAAAAGAAAAATATATCGATCTATTCTATGATGATTTTCTGCCCTACGGGGCGCAAGCTCGAAAACCAGTGCAGCGTTGCACCAATCGAAAAGGGAATAACCATTAAAGGTGCTAAATGCTTGCATTTACACCTACCGATAGTGGATTAACGAAGTTAATCTCAGGAAAGGCAATCATGTTGCGTCTTGCTCTGGTCTCCGAGCTTGTGCCTTACAAAACATCTTGAGGTAACATGGGTATAAATATCAGCTAAATGATAAAGCGGTTTTAGAAGAATATGTTGAAAGAATTCAATGTTCATCTAATGCTTTTCAGAATACGGTTAATTACTATGCAGCGAATAAGTTATATAAAAAATCAGGTGTAAAAAAATATGGTTCTTAACCTGCTTAACAAACAGCTATTGTGATTTATATGCCGTAGCTTTTTATTGCTATCGAAAACTAAATAATGCAGTGCGCTTTTTAAATAAGATAATTGGATCTAGTTTGAATTCAAAGTTGAGACGTATTCAGTTTACTTTGTGGCTTAGCTGAAAATAGATATTCAACTTGGGATTAAAGGCTTGAGTACCAGCCAATAATTGTTTTATATTGTGATGTTGGTACGTTATATGCTACACAAAAGAACAATCGATACAAAATAAAAGTCACACCTTATAAATGTGTCCTTTTATTGTTTTCAACGTAATATGTTAGAGTGCATCTGCCAGTCTTGTAACTCAACTAAAACCAACAAAGCACCATGGCCGCCAAACTCCAGGGGAGCCTGGTGGAATGCTAAAATATCCGGGTGCTGGGCTAACCATAACGGCACCTGTCTTTTTAAAATATGTTTGCCCACACCATGCATCACACTGCAGCAGTATAACCCCTCTTTTTTACAACAGGTAACCAACGCACCTAATTCACGTTTCGCTTCGTCTTGCGTTAGCCCATGCAGATCCAA
>JBATHQ010000404.1:0-4661 GCA_049667005.1 Psychromonas sp. | reverse complement strand
AATGCCAGCGGCACGGTTCCGGCATGCCCGGCCATGCCGCGCAGTTTAAACAGATAACGTTTGGCACCGGCAATGCCGGTTACTACGCCAACGGCTAAGTTTTTACTTTCCAGTAACGGTCCCTGCTCAATATGCACCTCCAGATAAGCGAGTATCTCTTCTGTGTTACGTTTATCATTACCAGCTCGATCCGGTTGTAAACCAAAATCGACCATGGCCTGTGCCATGGAGATACCTTGACTGTCTTCGATGCTCAACCAGTCAGTTTGAAAACAACCGGCCGCGGCACTCGAACCAATCAAAGTGGTATTAAAGCGCGTGCCCTCTTCATCGGCAAACGCCACCAGATCTACATGAAAAGGTAACTCTTGCCCCTTTAAAGCCAGCAGTGCTTCAATGCCGAGCAGTATGCCCAGCATGCCGTCATACTTGCCGGCGTTTGCTACCGTATCACTGTGTGAGCCGATAATTAAGGTCGGTAAAAGCGGGTTGTTTGATACTTTTCTGCCCCATTGATTACCGACACTGTCCTGCCAGGTGTGTAAACCGGCCTGTTCCATCCACAATGCAATCTGCTGATGTGCCTTGCGGTGTTCCGGGGTTAAATAGGCGCGCGTCAAGCCACCCTGCATGGCGCTAAATTGAGCAAGCTGTTCGGCCTGCTGCATAATTTTAGTACTCGGATTTTCAAGGGTCATAAACACTCCACTGCCAACTTAATTAAGGTAGTGCTGCATCGCTGCTGCTACGGCCTGTCCCGGTGATATCGCCGCTTTGTACTTTAATAACATAGCTTCTAAGGCGGCTAATGTCGTTAGCACACACTCCTGACGGGCATTGAAGCCCATGGTGCCGATGCGCCAGATCTTACCGTGCAGCGGACCGAATGAAGTGCCGATTTCAATACCAAAGCGCTGTAATAACTCGATCCGTAATTTATCACCATCGATCCCCTGCGGAATATAAACGCCGACCACGTTATTCATCTTATATTGTTGATTACCGAACAGTTGCAGTCCCATCGCCTGTAGCCCGGATGCTATCGCATCACCCGCTTGTTTGTGACGGGCAATAACCGCATCTGCCCCCTCTTCTAAAAACAGGCGCGCACATTCCCGGGCGGCATAGAGCATGCTGGTCGCTTCGGTATGATGGTTGAGGCGCTCCGGTCCCCAGTAATCCATGATCATCGCCAGATCAAAATAGTTCGACCGGATGCTCATCTCGTCACCATTGTGATGATCAGTTGTGCGAATACCCGCTTCCACATGTTTGCGGCGGTTTATCAGCTCTGCGCAGCGATCGCTAAGGGTAATAGGCGCACTCCCGGAGGGGCCGCCTAAACACTTTTGCAGACCCACTGATACGGCGTCCAGATGCCATTGATCGACTTTAAGCGCATTACCGGCAATTGAGGCGGTGGCATCACAATAAAACAGCACTTCATAACGCTGACAAAGCTCGCCGATCTCTTTTAATGGCTGATTCATGGTCGTTGACGTATCACCCTGTACAGTGGCCAACAATTTAGGCTGAAAACTTTTAATCGCTGCTTCTATACGCTCAGTCGGGCACACTTCCCCCCATTCGATATCAATGGTTTTCACCACGGCACCCACGCGTTGCGCAATTTCACAAAGCAGATGACCAAAACGGCCAATCACCGGCACCAGCACTTTATCGCCGGGCTGGAGAATTGAAACCAAGACCGCTTCAATGCCAGAACGCGCCGTGCCGTCAACCAGCATGGTTTGTTTGTTGTTTGTTTCAAATACCCCGCGGTAGAGGCTTTGCACCTGATTCATATAACCCGTCATCACCGGATCGTATTGGCCAATCAGGCTCTGCGCAAGCGCCTGATGCACGCGCGGGTAAGCATTAATCGGCCCGGGTCCCATCAGTAGACGTTGCGGTGGATTAAGGGTTTCAAAAAGTGTGTTAGTGGTCATTTAAATCTCCAAGTAAACTTATGCCATCACTACGCGGATCGCTGGTGGTCAGCGCCTGCCCCTGTTCGGTCAGCAGGATAGCGCCTGCATGACCCATCAATTCGTTATTATCGTCAACCTTTGTCACGTCGTGACCGCGGGCTTGTAATGCTTCGCCATAGAGGTCAAATAAGCTCTGTTCTAAACGTAAATTATTAGTGCTGTCGCCCCAGGTTCGTCCCAGTAACCAGCGCGGTTTGGCAACGGCGTCCTGCAGGCTCATGCCCTGATAGTGGTAACGGCTGAACAGGCAGGCCTGCGTTTGCGGCTGCCCTTCCCCGCCCATGGTGCCATAGACCATGCGGCTGCCATCATGAAGCTCTGCATAAGCTGGGTTTAAGGTATGAAAGGGTTTTTTACCGGCAGCCAGTGCATTGTGGTGATCGACATCGAGCGAAAAGCTCTGTGAACGGATATTCCAGATAATGCCGCTGCCAGGTAACAGTACACCGCTGCCAAACTCCCAGTAAATACTTTGAATAAAACTGACCATGGTGCCAAATTTATCTGTTGCGCCCATCCACACGGTGTCGCCGGGATTTGCTCTATGCGGCCAGGGTTTCGCCTGACTGATGGAAATATCGCGGACACACTGTTCGATAGCTGAGTCGCTTAGCAATGTCTGCAGCGGAGTCTGTAAATAGTCTTCATCGCAAATCCATTTATCACGGATAATAAATGCCTGTTTGGTTGCTTCAACGAGCAGGTGAATATGATCCAGTTCAGTGTCTGCTTTTGCGTCGAGGCGATCATAAATGGACAGAATCAATAAAGATGCCAACCCTTGAGTCGGCGCTCCGAGGTTATATAAATGGCCTTTGGATGTTTCAACAGTCAATGGCGCGGTTACTTTCGCATAATGATCATGAAAATCTGCCAGGGTTAAGGGGCTGCCCGCCGCGATCAACTCTTCGGCCATCTGTTTTGCCAAGTCGCCGCGGTAAAAATCATCCAGACCTTTTTTTGCCAATTGCCTGAAGGTTTCTGCCAAAGCTTTGTTAATCAGCCTTTCACCAACTTTCAGGGGATTGCCTGATGATAAAAATGTTTCGCCAAAAGCACTCTGTTCACGTAAGCGGCAAAGTGTTTTTTCACTGGCATCCTGCAGACTTTGGGTAACAATAATACCTTGCTCTGCAGAATCCGTGGCAGCTTGCAGTAGCTCCGTTAAGCTTTTTCCTGAGCTGTTAATTTGTAGTGCTTTTTGCCATCCGGAAACGGTACCTGCCATGGTAATGGCTGCACGACCGCCCGCATCGGGAAGGCCACTGCTGGTTTTACGGTAACTTTCAATATCCACATTAGCTGCCGCTGCACCGCAGGCATCAATGGCGACAGGGGGTTGTCCGGGTTTGCAGATCAGCCAGAATCCATCGCCACCGAGACTGTTCATATGAGGGTATTGCACCGCAACCATTGCCGCTGCGGCAACCATCGCTTCACTGGCTGTACCGCCAGCATCCAATATAGACTGGCCGACTTGTGCTGCTTTAAAATGCGGAGCGGTAAAGGCGGTTTGATAGCTCATTGTTTCTCTCCTTGGTATAACTGTTGCGCGGCCGTAAACAATTGTGCATCCTGATCAGCTAAGCCCATCAAAGAGATACCGCAAGGCCCTTCAGATAACCCGTGCATTGGTAAATGCAGCTGCGGAAAACCGCACAAACCGGCAATACTGGTCAAGCCCATCAAGTTACTGCGGTATTCGGCTAACTCATCACCATGCATGGTTAACGCGGGGGGCCCAGATGGCGTGGTTGGAATCAGCCATAAAGCCTGAATTTCAGCGAAATGTTGCGTTAACTGCCGACGAAAATCGGCCTGCTGCGCTTGCGCATCTGCGTATTGTTCTCGGCTGATATTTCTTGCCCATAATACACGCTGAAAAATAGCCGGATCTAAGCTGCCTCCGTACTGCTCTAACCAATCGTTATGATTTTCAATAATTTCAAAGCCCTGAATAGTGCGGAACAGCAGACTCAAAGCCGCTAACTGCCATTTATTTTGAGCAAGAAAATCACCTTTGAGCAGTTCACAGTTTGCATCTTTGCACCACAGTTCGAAACGCGCCAAGCGCTCTTTACTTAAATATCCAGCCAAGGAGTTATCAAGATAAAAAGTGCGCCCCGCTTTTGCTTGTAGCGCCCCCGCAGTTAAAACCTCATAAACACGCTGCAATAAGTCGAGATCGCGGCTGATAATACCCGCCGTATCAAAACTGCCCGACAGTTCAAAACAGTGCCTTAAATCCAATTTACCCAAGGTAGGGCGAAGTCCAAACAGTCCGTTGTAACTAGCCGGTACTCTGACTGAACCGCCGGTATCTGTACCGATAGAGAAATCGGCATCACCGCGTGCCACCGCAATGGCGCTGCCGCTGGATGATCCGCCAGGGATACAATCCGGCGCGGCAGGGTTAACCGGCGTGCCGTAATGGATATTTTGCCCGTTCAGGCTATAGGCAAGCTCATCGCTTTGCACCCGTCCCAAACAGGTTGCGCCATGATTTAATAAAGTCAGAATTAAAGGGGAAGTAGACTGTGCCGGTGCATGACTAGCAAGCCATTTCGGATTACCCGCTCCGGTTACATAACCTGCGACATCAAAGAGATCTTTAAACACAAAACTCTTATCTGATAACTCACCTTGAGCAAGCGGCGCCAGGGAGTGCGG
>JBATHQ010000403.1:0-2434 GCA_049667005.1 Psychromonas sp. | reverse complement strand
TTCTACGGCTCTCTTCGTCGATGGGCTTCTTCTCAAAGCAACACTAAATAGTTCTTTAACCTGTTCTGCAGAGGTCTCCGGCTGCTTTGAACTCCAGGCAATTAAAGCTGATGCAGCTTCATATTGCCCCATATTAGCCAATGCATTAAGTGCCGCATTATTAACGATCTCACTGGAATTATCTGATATGGGTGCAGATCTTTTAGAACGACACGAGATCTTAAATTATCATTTAAGATCAACGAGTTAGATGTAAATAAACGTGAAAGAGGGACCGTTTTGTGCTACTTATTAAGTCACCAAACGTCATAAACCAACACAGGAAGGTCCCTCATGAATTTAGCTTACCTGAACTCACCCGAACTTTCATTCTATTCTTGCGCTCAGGAACAGCTTGAGCATATGATCGCATATCTAGATTCTCCAACAGGGGATGATTGTGAACACGGCGAGATAGAGAAATATATCAATGAACAAGGATATGAACTATTAAGACGACTTCTTCAGGGGTACCTTGACAGCAAAGCTGCTAAAGAAGAGTGTTTGCCCAATGTTCAATCCATCACAGGCGTTCAGCTCAACCATATTCGCAGCAAAACGCAGAGAAAAATCACAAGTTTATTCGGTACTGTCATTGTCACTAGAATACAGTACAGCCAACGCAATGCGGCTGCTCAAGCTCCTCTTGATGCGGAATTAAATCTCGCTGGTGATCGTTACTCTGATGGTGTCCGGCATCGAATCGCGCAGGAGGCAATCAGAGGGTCATTTGATGATGCCATTGAATCCGTCAACACTACCACCGGTGCTAGTGTTCCCAAACGCCAAAGCCTTAATATGGTTCAGGATGTCGCTACAGATTTCGATGCTTTTTATCAAAAAAATCGCTTTGAAGTACCAGAAAACACCCCCGATCTTTTGGTACTCAGCTTTGATGGAAAAGGCATCGTTATGCGACCAGAAGGCCTCAGGGCTTGTACTCAGAAGGCGGCTCTGAAGAGCAAAAAGCTCAATAGCCGTTTGAGTCCTGGAGAAAAGAAAGATCGTAAACGTATGGCGCAAGTAGCAGCTGTTTATACCACAAAGCCTCATATTCGCAGTGCAGAATCTGTTATGAATATTTCGGATGATGATGACACAATCAAGCCATTCCGGACACCACCACGCAACAAGCGAGTCTGGGCTAGTGTAGAGCGAGAAGCAGAAGTTGTGATAGAAGAGGCGTTTTATGAAGCCCTATGCAGAGATCCACAACAGCAGCGGCAATGGATCATATTAATTGATGGTCATCCTCATCAATTGAAGTTGATTAAGAGGGTTATGAAACGGTTGCAAGTCAAAGCAACCGTAGTGATGGACTTTATTCATGTATTGGAATACTTATGGAAAGCAGCATGGTGCTTTTTTGATAAAGGAGATGAGGCTGTAGAAAAGTGGGTTGCAGAGAGAGCGTTAAAAATTCTCACAGGCCAATGTTCACAGGTAGCAAAAGGGATCCGAATCAGCGCTCAACGTCGTAAGATTGTAAAGCGAGAGGGAGTTGATAAATGTGCAACCTATTTGTTGAAAAACAAATCTCGATTGCAATACAGAGAAGCCCTTGCGGCAGGTTTCCCCATTGCTAGCGGGGTAATCGAAGGGGCTTGTCGTCACTTAATCAATGATCGGCTGGATATCACTGGGGCACGATGGAGTCTTGCTGGGGCTGAGTCAATATTGAAGCTTCGTTCCCTTAAATCTAGCGGAGATTTTGATGCTTATTGGAGTTTTCATAAAGAGCAGTCAAAGCAAAGGCTTTATGGCTTTTTAACAGCAGCGGTGAAGTGAGTAAGGTCGTCGTTCTAAAAGAACTACACCCATCTGCTTTCCAGTTGCCAATCCACTCAGCCATTAACTCCGCCGGCATCGGACGGGCAATACCATAACCTTGTGCCAGCACGCAGCCCATTGCGATCAATTGAGCCCCATGCGCGGCGGTCTCCACGCCTTCTGCAATTACCTGGCGTTTGAAGGTTGATGCCAAAGCAATCACCGCGGTTACAATGGATCGGTCATCAGCGTCAACCAGCATATCCCTGACGAAGCTCTGGTCAATTTTAAGCAGATCGGCGGGTAGGCGTTTGAGATGGGTCAGTGAAGAATATCCCGTACCAAAATCATCCAACGCAAAACTAACACCAATATCATGACAGGCACGCATCACCATTGATACTTTAGCGATATCTTCGAGTGCGCTAGTTTCCAGTATTTCCAGTTCCAGATAACTGGGTTTAACTTTGGGATATCTGGCCAGTGCAGCAGAAAGGTTAATGACAAAATCCTTGTGCAGTAGCTGCTGCGCACCGACGTTCACGCTAACTGGAATATCCAGCCCGGCTGTCTGCCAGTCGCTCATTTGCGCTAATGCGGCATTAATAACCCAGTTCCCGATATC
>JBATHQ010000402.1:0-17431 GCA_049667005.1 Psychromonas sp. | reverse complement strand
CGCCAATATCGAGTGGTTGATGGGCCTTTTTAGAAAGCTTTTTTACAGAACTTTGCAGTATCGGGCTTATTACCTGAATATAGGGCACTGGCATAGATACTGCTCACAGCCAATTGAGTAGAAAAATTATAAAATACGGATAGTTACAAAGGCGAACAATAAATTCTGATAAAGTTTTGTCGTCATCGAAGCATAAAGAGATAAAACATCCTATTCAAATCAACATTTTGTTGGTGAAGGGGAGTTATTATTCCGATACTACTGTAGTAGAATATTATCTTGAGAAAAATTATTACGCTGAATATTCAACTTAACGGAATTCAGCTATAAATATGAATCGAAAACAACGGCATGATTGAATGGCTGAAAGTAACAACTACTTCAAAATGCAAAAATCTGCATTCTGAAGTAGTTTGGTTATAGTGCGGCGAACCATCCTTAATTAACAGTAATGCCCCGTTTTCGTTTCTTGGATGAGGATGCAAAACTAGTGTCTTTCTGTACTCGCTCGTTTTTCATTCGTAGAATTATTCCTACAGAGATTAGTTAGTGTTTAAGTTGCTATCTCAACTGGCTTGAACACTTATGATCATTGATATTATTAGTCAAAAACAACAAAAGTGAAAAGGTGAACCGTTTGCTTAATATAAAAAAAACTTGTTTAGGAAAGATCAAACTATTTGCATGCTTATTATTGGCTTGTACCCTCTCAGCCTGTGATGGCCTGTTTTCATCTGATATTTGGGATTTAGATTCAACCTGTGATGAAGATACACCGGATGTCGATTTTAAAAAGGTTGCCTATTGGATTAAAGATGACATTAATGATTTAGAGGATATAGCCGACAGTGACAATGATATTGACTATTCGCAACTGACCCATCTTATTTTTGGTTACATTTATGTAAATGCTGATGGTAGCTTTGATATAAACTCCGATGGAACATTATCTGATATTGATGACAGTGATGATTTAAAAGACATTATTGACGATCTTCAAAATGATGGCGTTGAAGTGTTCTTTTCAATTGGCGGAACTGCTAATAGTGCTAATTTAGAAACCATTGCCGCTGATGATGATCTCACCGATGACTTCATTAATAATATCGTTGATCTTGTCGATGAATATGGCTTAGATGGCATTGATTTAAGTTGGCAATATCCTGAGACTGATGATGAAGGAGAGCTGTTTGAAGATTTAGTGGAAGCGCTCTCAGATGAACTGGATGACCAGGGTACTACCTTTACCATTGAAGTCCTCTCTGGTTTGGATGAAGAGGAAGATTACGCAGATGTCATTGATAGTGATGTTTTTGATTATGTCGATTTTGTTAATGTTAAAGGCTTCAATGACAATAATGATGAAGGTGCAGATGGTGATGACGATCTTTATCTGACAACCGACGATTTCAGTGATGTTATTGATTATTGGACGGATCGTTGTCTAATTCAAAATAAACTTGTCGTTAGTATTCCGGTGTTCGGTACCACTGAAGACGCTGCTACTGAGACATATTCCGATATTGTTAATGAGAAAACTGATAAATCAACTTTTGCTTGTGACGATGATGATAACGCTTCGATTAGCGGAGTTACATACTATTTTAATGCGATTCCAACGGTTGTAGAGAAAACTGCCTATGCAGAAAGCTACGCGGGCGGCATTTTGTTGAAGTCACTTGACCAAGATTATAATGAAGATTCTGAGTACTCATTATTAAATGCTATTAGTGATGAGATTGATGGTACTGGCAGTATTTGTGATTAAATCACAATACAGTTGTATGTAGTTGTTATAGCACTGGGCGTTTCCCGGTGCTTTTTTTTATTATAAAAACAAGTGCATAATGGTGCGGATATTTATCAACTTCTAATTTACCCTGTATTTTATCATCAAGATTCATTCAATAAGGTCAACTCATACTGTCACAGCCCCGACGCTGCGCAATAGGTACGGGCAGTACTTGAACATTTGTATTTAAGGTGTGTCGGTTCGGAAGATGGTTTTTTTCGAGTATGTTGTGAACCGATTTATTGATAAGACGGGGGAATTAATTGATTAGCGCAAAAAAATTTTGTTTCTTTACTTGATAGTGTAAAAGAAAAGATTTTACCCTCGCCTTTTATTTATTTATTTATTTATGTGTGTTGCGATTAGCCATATTTTTAAGTTGAGACACAAACAACATCAAGGCAAGTCTTATAAAGCGAATGATACTTTTTAATTTTGATGAAGTGTTTTCAGTAGAATAGTGGTGACGCAAATAATCTAACACTTCGCTTCTTCTAAACATTAAAGCCCAATCATGTGCGGTCATATTGCTTTTATTTACAATAGAGGCACTCGCTTCGAATTGCAAAAGAAGTTTTATAATCGTTAAATCTCCTTTAAACGCAGCCCCCATTAACAGGGTGTTACCCACTGCATCAGTTGAGTTAACATCAGCACCACATCGCAATAGCGCCTCACAGAAATCCGTATTGCCATTATAAACCGCGAGCATTAAAGCAGAGTAACCGCGATGATTTTTTGCATTTATATCGACATCTGGTGAGTCAGATAAAATATTTGCTAACCCTCTAAGATCACCGGACCGCGCAAAATCAAAAAGATCAGGCTCAGTACGGTATGTTTGTTTATAGGAATTCCAAGTTTTCATATCGCTTCTTTAAAAAAATTAGGTCAATCATGGTAATGCAGGTTTACCATTGTAACCTGCATATACCTATTGAGTGTTTATAAATCGATATCAGCGATGGCAAGCCCTAATGCTTTGGCAACGCCTTCACCATAGGCTGGATCTGCTCGATAACAATTTGCAATATGACGATGCTGAATAGTTAATGATGCGCCACCAACACCTCTTGCGGTGTTTTCAAATAATATATTCTGTTGTTGTGCATTCATTAATCTAAATAGATTTCCTGGTTGGGTGTAATAATCACTGTCATCTGCACGGTAATCCCAATTATATGCGTTACCAGAAAGCGCTAATGCGGGCTCTGTCATTTCGGGTTGTTGTTGCCATAACCCTAAACTATTTGGCTCATAGGCTTTGGTACTGCCATAGTTTCCATCTACGCGCATTGCACCGTCACGGTGGTAGGAATTAACCGCACAACGTGGGCTATTCACCGGAATATGTACATGATTAACACCTAATCGGTAACGCTGCGCATCGCCATATGAGAATAAACGGCCCTGTAACATTTTATCGGGAGAGAAACTAATCCCCGGTACAATATTCGCAGGATTAAATGCCGCTTGCTCAACTTCTGCAAAGTAATTATCGGGGTTGCGGTTCAACTCCATAACTCCCACATCAATCAGTGGGTAATCTTGGTGTGGCCAAACTTTGCTAAGGTCAAATGGGTGAAAACGATAATTCTGTGCATCATTTTCTGGCATGATTTGAACTTTAACGTCCCAGCGCGGGAAGTCACCATTTTCAATTGCTTCATACAGATCTTGCTGGTGGCTTTCACGATTTTTACCGGCTAAGGTTTCAGCTTCTTGATCGGTTAAATTTTCAATACCTTGTTGCGATTTCAGGTGGAATTTAACCCAATATCTATGATTATCTCCATTGATAAAACTGAAGGTATGGCTACCGAAACCATGCATTTTTCGATAACTGCTAGGGATGCCACGTTCACTCATCAAAATAGTTATTTGATGAAGCGCTTCCGGCAGTAAGGTCCAAAAATCCCAATTGGTTTCGGCACTTCGCATGTTGGTGCGTGGATCACGCTTTACTGCATGATTTAAATCAGGAAACTTAAGGGGGTCACGTAAGAAAAAAACCGGAGTGTTATTGCCGACTAAATCCCAGTTACCCTCTTCAGTATAAAATTTAATGGCAAAACCACGAATATCTCGTTCAGCATCCGCAGCACCACGTTCACCTGCTACCGTTGAGAAACGAACAAATAGATCTGTTTTTTTACCAACTTCTGAAAATATTTTTGCTTTCGTATATTGTGATATATCGTGCGTTACAGTGAATGTGCCATACGCACCGGAGCCCTTTGCGTGCATGCGTCTCTCGGGAATCACTTCTCTATCGAAATGTGCAAGCTTTTCAAGAAACCAAACATCCTGCAAAAGCATTGGGCCACGGGAACCTGCCGTTTGAACATTTTGATTATCTCCGACAGGACTGCCATTCACTGTTGTGAGTTTATTTTTATTTTTATTTGTCATTTGGCTTCTCTTTCCTTTTGTGTTATACGGTCATTATGAAATTAACAATTGCCTCGCTAGAAAGGTTTTTTATTTTACCTTTCCAGAGAGGTAATTGGCAATAGTGTATTAAGGAAATAACATGATAAAGTTCGAAGATTTCATGAATTCAATGGTAAATAATTGGGAAGGAGCCAATAACACATTGATTTTACTTTTTCCCAGACTTGCGAAAATATCAAATTATGTAGATAGTTATATTTCTCAGTTAATGAAAGAACAAGGTTTACTGCCAAGTGACTTCCATTTAATCACTGCGATAAGACGTGCAAAAGCACAAGCCCCCTATGAACTAATGCCATCAGAGCTATGCAATTACATGCTATTTAGCTGGGGAGGCATTACAAAAGTCATGAAACGCTTGGAAAATAAGGAAATTATTACTCGTGTTAGTAGTTGTCACGATAAGCGTATACACATGATCAGGCTAACCGAACTAGGGCAAAAAATAACCGAGGAAGCAGCTCTCGAATTACATCGCCTTCACAAAGAGCTACTTGTTGGCTTTAGCGAAGATGAGATAAATGTATTGGATAAACTACTTGCAAAATTACTTGATAATGCTGAATCGCACCAGGAGAAGTCTACCTATTAGTAGGTATATGAATGTTTGTAGTAGGTATATGAATGTTTGAGGGTGTAAAAAGAGTTGTGTAACAACGACTGATGCAGAGAAAAGGATCCAATCTTCCCTATACGTCCCATTGCATCCAAAAAACTACTGAATTCAATCAATCGCTTAGCAAAAATTGAATAATTAATTGCATAGCAAACAAATGTAAATTAATGTTGTTTTCATTTTCCATTAAGCGGGTTGAAAACGATAAATTCTAGGCACTTGACCGAGAACTGCGCTGTAATGCAGTTTTTGAGATCTTTTTCGAAGAATAGTTATGCTATTTAACAAAAAAGAGTGCGTAAAGTGGCAGAATCCAGATTTTCCGTAGTAGGGCGGTATGTGTGCCCGGTTAGTAGACCCCTGTTATATTTTTTCTTAATATTGGAGTAGATAAATGGCTCAAGGTCGCAATAAAAAATTATTGACTAAATTGGTTAGAAAAGGAGATAAAGGCTACCCGATAGCAACGGTTGCTTTCTATGGCCCTAATAATAATATTGCGACAAAAGTAGTTTGCGCAATCATAAGTTATGACGGTGCAGAGCCGGAACCAATGCAAAAGTGGTTCGCTTCAACCGATTTACGTAAATCAGAACAAATTCTCAATGAGGTGTTAAGTTTTATAGGTCAAAATGGCGCGAAAACAGTATGTATGATCGATGAGATAATTGGTTGTCCTCACGAAGAGGGGATCGATTATCCCGAAGAAAGCACTTGCCCCGAATGTAGTTATTGGAAAAACCGAAATAGATTCAGTGGCGAGATGGTGCATTAAAAAATACAACCAAGATGAGTGTCGCGCAGTCAGCAAACGAAATGTTGTAGTCGATTGCTACTGGCCACATTTTACATGAGTGAATATATAATAGATCGCCGTACCACGATTTTGTCAATTCAAGGAGTGCCATTTACCGTGTCAGAATATAATATCCGCCCAGTGAAAGAGTCTGATTTAGAAAGATGTTTTGAAATTGAAACGGTATCTTATGCTGGAGATGAAGCTGCTAGCAAAGAGAAGATATTAACTAGAATTCAAACCTATCCTGAAGGATTTGTTGTTTTAGAAAATAGCGAAGAGGTTATTGGTTTTATCAACTCTGGAGCGACCCACAAAGTTGCATTGTCTGATGAGGAGTTCAAAGAGCTAATTGGTCATGATCCGAGTGGTAAGCATATTGTCATCATGTCCGTGGTCATTCACCCTAAATATCAAGGCCAAAGTTTGACCAGCAAACTAATGACTCACTTTATCGATGCGATGAAGGGGATGGGTAAAACAGAGATATACCTTATTTGCCAAACTGAGTTAATAAATATGTATAGCAAATATGGTTTTATTTATCTGGGAGAGTCTGGTTCCGATCATGGCGGGCTCAGTTGGCATGAGATGTCCCTCTCGCTGTAAGTCATATGACAAGCGTTTCAAAAGAAAAAACAGTTAGTTATTTTTATCAACAAGTTACAACAGTTTTGTGCGCTGAAAACCATGAATCAAAAATGGAAGAATAATATGTTACGAGATTTTTTCCACAGAGTGAGTGGTGCGTTAGATAACACTAAAATATTACGCTGGTTGTTAACATTGGCAACCCTGTTATTCTTGGTTGGTTTGTTCCTGCCGATGATCACAATTTCTAAGTTTGTCGTGATTGAAAACTCACTCTCAGTGATCTCTGGTTTAGGTGAGCTTGTCAGTAGCGGTCAAATTCTCATTTTTCTGATAGTCGGTATTTTTAGTGTCATTATCCCCATTTTGAAAATTGGCTTTCTTTTTCTGTTATTGGAGCCAGACATAACAACTAGCAATCAGCACAAAAGACTGCTTTATCTTATGCACGAGTATGGGAGATGGGCTATGTTGGATGTTATGGTAGTTGCCATACTTATTGTCACTGTAAAGTTAGGCGTTATTGCAACTATCCAAGTACACTTTGGCCTTTACTTATTTGGCATTGCTGTCCTATTGCTTATGTTTATTACTAGCAAAGTTTCGCGGCTAAGCAATTAAACCCGCGGATTGGGAAAGCAACGATCCTATTTAAGAGGTTTTACGGGGCTGACAGAAAACATGGGTCCTATGTTGGCAGATGTTGGCACACGCAGTTACCGTATTTATACCTTTCTTCTCCACAATGCCCCCATTGCCGTCGTTGAGTTTTTTCTTGGATTCAAGCTTTGCAATGATCGACAGCCAGAAGCGGGGCATTAAGATTGAGTGAAGCCACGTCCATTGTTGTTTGCTTTGTTATCTATTTTTTCTTTATCTTCGCTGAGATGCTTGCCAATAACCTCGGCACTAGCGCATTATCTGCAATGAGGCGACCAATCTGCAGAATCGTTGTTCCTCTGGTGTTATTAGAGTAACGGTTCAATCATCGTTTTGAGTCGTCAGGATACTTTGCCGTATGGTGGGTTAACGTTGGCAATGCCCGCGCATTGATACCTCAATACGGCCAACGGATCTGAGACAGATTACATCGTGTTATCATCAGGAGCTTAGCTTGAATTCGATTGAACTAGTACTGGCGATGCTGCTGGCGGTGGTCGTCAGCGGTTATTTAGTGCGTCTGCTACCGCTTGGATTGCCGTTGCCGCTAGTGCAGGTCGGTTTGGGCGCGGTGATTGCCGGGTTGCTCAACCACGGCGTGACACTGGAGCCGCAGACTTTCTTCCTGTTGTTCCTGCCACCTCTGTTGTTTCTCGATGGCTGGCGCATTCCAAAAGATGGGTTGTTGCGCGACCGCTGGCAGATCCTCGCACTGGCTCTGGGGTTGGTCGTATTCACCGTAATCGGTGCAGGCTTCCTGATCCATTGGATGATCCCTGCGATGCCTTTAGCCGTGGCTTTTGCGCTAGCCGCTGTAGTGTCTCCAACCGATCCTGTGGCAGTGTCCTCGATTGGCTCGCGTGCACCGATTCCTAAACGCCTGATGCACATTCTTGAAGGTGAGTCGCTGCTTAACGACGCGACGGGGCTGGTCTGTTTTCGTTTTGCGGTTGCAGCAGCCCTGACCGGTAACTTCTCTCTGGCGTCTGCGTCCGTAACGTTCCTGTGGCTTGCTTTGGTTGGCGTGGGTATCGGCGTGCTAGTGACCGGAACCGTCAGTTTTCTGCAGCGCGGGTTGTCACGCAAGTTTGGTGAAGAGAGTGGTTCGACGATCTTGATCAGCTTGTTGATCCCGTTCGGTGCTTACCTGCTTGCAGAACGTGTGCATGGATCAGGCATTCTTGCCGCAGTGGCTGCGGGTATCACGATGAGTTATGTTGAGCTCAGCGGCCGTGCTCTAGCCACCACTCGAGTTCAGCGTGCCGCGGTCTGGAACACCGTGCAGTTTGCGTTGAACGGCATCGTGTTTGTGCTGCTGGGAGAGCAACTGCCGGGCATTTTGAAAGCGGCCATGGCATCGATGGAGGAAAGCGGTCATCTCAATCCGTTATGGTTGGTGGTTTATGCGCTGATGATCAACCTTTGTCTGGCCGTGCTGCGCTTCAGTTGGGTGTGGGTGTCACTATGGCTACCGCGGCTGTGGGCACAGCGGCGCGGTGAGTCGAGGGATAAGCCGAATTGGCGGCTAATTTTGGCGACCACGCTGGCCGGTGTACGCGGCGCCATTACGCTGGCCGCTGTGCTGACCTTACCGCTGCTGATGCCCGATGATAGTCCATTTCCTGCGCGCGAGTTGGTGGTTTTCCTCGCTGCCACCGTCATCTTGATGACTTTGCTGGTAGCAAGCATCGCCCTGCCAGTGTTGCTGAAGGGGCTGCAATTACCACCCGAACCAGCCCCGCAGCGGGAAGAGGATCACGCACGTCACAAAGCCGCCATTAAGGCCATCGCCGCCATCGAAAATGCCCTGCACGACTTGGTAGAAAATGCAACGGCTGCTGATGTCGCGATCTGCACGCAAGCTGCTGCTCGCCTCACCGCGCATTATCAGAGCTTATTAAGTGGAGACGCCAACTCCGACCGCGAGGCCGGTCAGCTACGTAAAGCGGATCAAGCTGAAAATGCCCTGCGCCTCGCCGCTTTGGAGGCCGAGCGCACTGAGATCTTCAAGCTGGCCCGGCATTTTAAAATTTCCGATGAAATATCACGCAAGTTGGTGCGCGAGGTGGATCTGATGGAGGCCCGGTATCGGTAGCGCGAGGAAGATAACCGCTCGTATTTGCCATGACCTGCCACGACAACCATTTGCCATGATCCGTCACGATAACGTTGGCCGATCTTTTATGTGCCTGTTCAAACTCCTACACAACAATCTCGAAAGGACAACAGACCTTAATAGAAGATCTAATTAATGGAATGGGATTGCTATAAATTGCGATAATAAGCGCAGCCATAGGATAGTCATCGCTGCGCTTATTATGTTGGCTAACCGCTTGGTTTACTTCTCGAGTAATAAACAAGCCACTGAATGTTGTTCATTACCCAGTAACTTCGGTTTTCTGTTTGCGCACTCTGCTACCGCTACCGGGCATCGAGTTCTAAAAACACAACCGGAAGGCGGGTTGATAGGCGAGGGCAGATCACCTTCGAGCATCTGAATTTTTTTACTGCGCTCTAATTTCGGATCCGGAATAGGCACCGCGGACATTAGGGCTTTAGTATAAGGATGTTGAGGATTCGAAAATAAGGTCTTACATTCGGAAAACTCAACGGCATTACCTAAATACATTACCAATACCCGGTCAGATATATGCTTAACCACGGACAGATCATGTGCGATAAACACCAGACTTAACCCAAACTCTTTCTGTAACTCCATTAAAAGGTTGACTACTTGTGCCTGAATGGAAACATCAAGCGCAGAGACCGGCTCATCACAAATGATCATTTTAGGCTTTAAAATCAACGCACGTGCGATGCCGATCCGTTGACATTGCCCACCTGAAAATTCGTGTGGATAGCGGTTAATCACATTCGGTAACAGGCCTACCCGCGTCATCATCTCTTTAACTTGATCTTTGACTTCCTGTTTAGACAGTTGCGGATAAAAGGTACGCAAAGGCTCTGCAATAATATCGCCGACATTCATACGCGGGTTTAAAGAGGCTAACGGATCCTGAAAAATCATCTGAATCTCTTTACGTTTTAAACGCAAAGGTTCATTGGCCATTTTGGTCAGGTCTTCGCCGAGCCAGACAACATTGCCAGCCGTTGCCGGGACTAAACCGATAATAGCGCGTGCCAGCGTTGATTTTCCGCAACCGGACTCGCCCACCACGCCAAGCGTTTCACCTTCATAGAGTTTCAAGCTAACATCATCAACGGCTTTCAGGGGCTTTCCTTTTGCCCAGGGCAATATCGACTTTGAAGGGATATTAAATTGTACTTTTAAATTTTTAATATCTAATATTAATTTTTTTTCAACAGACATTACCAAGACTCCCACTCAGAGAAACACGCACGCGAACGGCCCTGTTTAAAGGGGATAAGTTCAGGCGACTCTTTGCTACAGCGATCCATCACCCGGTGGCAACGATCCTGATAAGGACAGCCGACGGGTAAATTGAGAAGGTTAGGCGGATTACCCGGGATAGTGGGTAGAATATCTCCTTCGGTATCTATGCGTGGAATCGCTTTTAATAAACCTTCCGTATAGGGGTGACTAGGCTGATAGAAAATCTCATCGACCGTGCCATACTCCATTGTACGACCTGCATACATCACCAGTACCTTGTCGCAGCTACCGGCAACCACACCCAGATCATGGGTGATCATAATAATCGCGGTGTTGAACTGATGTTTTAATTCATTAAGCAGTTCCATGATCTGCGCCTGAATGGTGACATCCAGTGCGGTTGTCGGTTCGTCTGCGATCAACAGTTTAGGACGGCATAACAAAGCCATCGCAATCATCACGCGCTGACGCATCCCGCCGGAAAACTCATGGGGATACATATTAATGCGGTTGCGGGCTTCAGGTATTTTAACCGCCTCCAGCATTTTTACCGACTCTTCAAAGGCATCCTTTTTACTCATTTTTTTATGCAAAATGAGCACTTCCATCATCTGTTTGCTGACCTTCATATAAGGATTCAATGAGGTCATCGGATCCTGGAAAATCATTGCGATCTGTTCAGCACGTACCGTATTTAACTGTTTTTCCGGCAGGTTAAGAATTTCACTGCCTTCAAATTTCGCACTGCCGGAGATAATTCCGTTTTTTGCAAGCAGCCCCATTAACGCAAATACTGTTTGCGATTTTCCTGAGCCTGATTCTCCTACGATGCCGAGGGTTTCACCCGGTTCAAGTGAAAAATTCAGATCATTAACCGCGGTTACCATGCCATCTTGGGTGGTAAATTCAACGCGCAGATCTTTGACATTTAATAAACTCATCTTATTTCCTTTATTCTTATCTGTCTTTAGGATCTAATGCATCACGAAGACCATCACCGATATAGTTAAAACAGAAAAGTGTCACAACCATAAAAGCGCCTGGAAAACCTAATTGCCAGATTGCCACTTCCATTGTCTGAGAGCCTTCCTGTAACAGCGCACCCCAACTCGTCATCGGCTCTTGTACACCCAATCCTAAGAAGCTCAGAAAAGATTCTGTGAGAATCATACTTGGTACTAACAATGTTGAGTAAACCGCCACAATACCCAACACGTTGGGAATGATATGGCGACGAATAATATTCCATTTGCTGACTCCGCAAACATGTGCCGCTTCAATAAACTCCTTGCTGCGTAAACTTAATGTCTGCCCGCGCACAATACGCGCCATATCCAGCCAGGCAATCGCTCCGATGGCCACGAAAATAAGAACAATATTACGGCCGAAAAAGGTAACCAGTACAATCACCAGAAACATAAACGGGATGGAATACAGGATCTCTAAAATGCGCATCATCGCACGGTCTACTTTACCACCGATAAAACCGGAGCTTGCGCCATAAACGGTACCAATAACTACCGCAACTAATGCACCCAGCACTCCCACCATCAGTGAAATTCGGCCGCCAATCAAAGTGCGGGTAAAAAGATCCCGTCCAAGACTATCGGTACCAAAAAGGTGGGTCATGGAAGGTGCCTCATGCAGGGCATACCAATCGGTATCATCAAAGGCAAATTCACTAAACATCGGTACTAAAATAACCGCAAGAGTTATCAAAAACAGTATGACTAAACTCACCATTGCGGCTTTATTGCGCATAAAACGAATACGTGCGTCCTGCCAGAGACTGCGCCCTTCAATCTCTAAATTTTCAGAGAATGCCGCGATCGCGGCTACTTTATCTTTTTTAGTTAACATTAGATCCGTCCTTTAATAGCGAATTTTGGGATCGACAAAAGCGAGCAAAATATCAACAATAGCGTTGAACAGTATGAACAGGAAACCGATTAGGATGGTCACACCCATCACCAGTGAGTAGTCGCGGTTAAAGGCGGCGTTAACGAATAGTTTTCCAATTCCGGGTAAGCCAAAAATGGTTTCGATAACAACTGAGCCGGTGATAATACCAACGAATGCCGGCCCCATATAGGAGATAACAGGTAACATGGCGGGTTTTAATGCATGCTGAATAACGATATAGGAGTAGCTTAATCCCTTTGCCCGCGCCGTGCGGATAAAATTACTGTTTAAAATCTCAATCATGCTGCCGCGGGTGATTCGGGCAAAAGTCGCCACATACATCATCGACATCCCTAATACCGGCAGCACCATATAATGCCAGCTACCATCTAACCAACCACCGGCGGGAAACCAGCCTAAATTGATAGAAAAGAGATAAATAAGCACTGGTGCGAGTACAAAAGAGGGCATCACGATGCCCAGCATCGCGGTAGACATCACACTGTAATCCAACCAGGTATTCTGGCGCAGGGCGGCAATGGTGCCGACAGCGACACCGAAAACAAGTGCAAAGATAAAAGCAAAAAAACCAATTTTGGCTGAAACAGGTAATGCGGTTGAGACGAGGTCATTGACGCTAAAGTCTTTGTATTTGAATGAGGGACCTAAATCACCCTGAATGACATTAGTCAGATAGGTTGCATATTGCTCCATAACGGGTTTATCTAAACCGTATTTCGCATTGATATTTTCCATGACCTGCTCGGGTAATGCGCGTTCACTGGAAAAAGGGTTGCCCGGCGCGAAGCGCATTAAAAAGAAAGAGATCGTGATCAGTACCAGCATAGTCGGTATAGATTCAAGTATTCTTTTGAGAATGAATTTAAACATAGCATTACTCAGTTTGTGGAAATAAGAGAAAATTAAGACCAGTAGCAGAGCCTGTTACTGGTCTTAAAGTTAGTTTATTCAGTATTAAAAAAGCGGATTATTCAGCGATGATATACATATCTTTGGAATAAAGTTTATCTTCAGCATTTTTATCCGCATAGCCACCAACATGCGGATTGACTAAACGTGTTGTAACATACTGATAAATAGGTGCTATCGGCATATCTTTTGCGAGCAGTGTTTCTTCTGCATAGTAAATTTTTGTGCGCTCAGCTTCTGAAGTCGTTTCCGTTGCGCGTTTCACTAAGTCATCGTATTCTGCGCTTTTATAGTGGATACCACCCGCGGTATTTTTACCTTCCATCAATGTGGTAAAAGTCGATGCTTCATTATAGTCGCCACACCAACCGGCACGGGCTGCTTGAAATTGACCTTGGTTTTTCGTTTCCAAGTATGTTTTCCACTCCTGATTTTCCAGTGTAACATCTACACCCAGATTTTTTTTCCACATAGAGCTAATAGCGACAGCCAGTTTTTTATGATTTTCACTGGTGTTATATAGCAATGAGAATTTAAGCGGATTGGCTTTGTTGTAACCCGCTTCTTCAAGCAATGCGATAGCTTTGGCATTACGTTCTTTTTGCGTCATTTTGCCATATTCCGGCAGTTCAGGACTGAAGCCAGTCACAATTTCCGGGGTTAAGAAGTAGGCTGGTTTTTGCCCCTGACCCAGTAAAATATCGGCGACTACGTTGCGGTCAATGGCATAAGAGACGGCTTGACGTACTCGGACGTCGTCAAAAGGTGGCTTCTGGGTATTAAAGTTGTAGTAATAAGTACACAAGCTACCTTTAATCGCCAGTGCTTCAGGATGTTCTTTTTGCAGGCGTTTAAAGTGTTCGTTTGGCACTTCATTGGTCATATCAAGCTCGCCGGAAAGAAAACGGTTCATCTCAGCAACCTGGTTTTCAATGGGTAGATAGGTGACTTTGGTTAACACTGTCTTAGCGTTATCCCAATAATATTTGTTGGGGGTCATCTCGATGCGCTCATTGACAACCCAATTACTTATGGCAAATGCGCCATTACCAACAAAATGTTCCGGCTTGGTCCATTGATCACCATATTTTTCAACTGTTGCCTGGTTGACGGGCATCATTGTTGTGTGGCCCATCATAATTACAAAATAAGGTACTGCGCTATCTAATTGTACTTCCAGGGTATAATCATTAAGGGCTTTTACCCCCAAAGTGCTTTTGTCTTGTTTACCTGCGATAATACCAGCCGCATTTTTCATGGTAGTCATCTCTATATACCAAGCATAAGGCGAGGCAGTAAGGGGATCGACGACACGTTGAAAGCTGTATACAAAATCGTGTGCGGTGACCGGATCGCCATTTGACCATTTTGCATCTTTACGAAGATAGAAAGTGAAGGTTTTATTATCTTTTGTTTCCCAACGATCTGCGACACCCGGAATAATTTTACCGTTGGCATCTTGGGTTACCAGACCTTCAAGCAAATCGGTGATAACATGAGATTCCGGCACGCCTTCGGTTTTATGCGGATCAAGTGATGCCACTTCAGTGCCGTTACCGCGGACTAACTCCTGTTTATCAGCAAGTTTAACACCGGCAGGTACTTGTGCTGCAAGAGCCGTGAAAGAGGTGGCAGCTAAAGAAAGTCCTGCACCTAATAATAATGCTTGTGTAATTTTATTTTTATACATATTAGAAGTCCTATGTCCATTTTTTATAATCAAGTAAGCAACTTTATACTTATTTTTTTTTAAAACAGTAACTATTTATTAAAATCAATACAATGCTGGCAATTTTCAAATCAAAAAAATATTACTTTGTAAATTCGTTGCTTTGGTTAAGCTAACGTCCCAATCTTATACCCTTAAAAGAATGTGCCTTCTTACTCTTTTGAATTCTTAAATTTTAAGAGATGCAGCGGAGTGAAAATGCAAATCTTTTTATTCAGTCATAACGATATATTGGGATAGTAGCAAATGTTGAATTGTCCGTAATGTATGCATAAGTCAAGCCAACATTCATAAGTAAAACCAAAAGTTCACAAATAAAGCTAAAACACCAAAAAAAACGAAAAATAATAGAGTTAAAAATATTCTTCACTTGGTTATGCTGTTTTCAACAATATCTATATGAATTTTTTCTATAATTAAAAATAGATGTAACACATGCTGCCCCAAAATGGTGCTAAGGGGGTTGACGTGCATCAAAGTGGTGCGTGCAGAGATTGTTTAGATCCGTCACAGAGCAGCAATTTTAGAAATAAACGCTTTTCTGCCTGAAATTAAATACCATAAAGCAAGTGCACCTTTTTGAACATAACATCATCTAAAGTGGATTTTTATGCAACCTGATCTCGTTGAGTCACGATATTGTATTAAACTTATTAGCAACACGTAACTGATCTAAAATAAAGGTAATAAAACCGTCTAACTTACTGTAAAGTAAGCGCGATTTTAAAAATATTAGCGGATATAAATGGATAATAACTTACTGATTGCCATGCTGATGATCTTTTGCGGATCATTTGTTCAAAGCGCCACGGGTTTTGGCCTTGCAGTGGTGGCTGCGCCAATCTTAATTCATCTTTCTCCGGAATTTATTCCCGGGCCGATCATTATCGTTGCTCTTTTTTTAGCTATTATTAACGCATTAAAATTCCGTGCAAATATCTCATTTGCAGGACTGAAACAGGCTGTTATCGGACGTATACCCGGAACCATTGCCGGTGCGGCACTGCTTTATTATATCAATGTGGCGCAACTTTCATTATTATTGGGGACGATTGTACTGATGGCTGTAGTCGTCAGTCTGTTACCGGTTAAATTACAGCCCACCCCGCGGCGTTTATTTGTTGCCGGGTTTTTATCCGGTTTTTTTGGTGCCAGCTCAGGCATTGGCGGTCCACCCATGGCGTTATTAATGCAACATCAGGAAGCTAAATTAATCCGCGCGAATATGGCCGCATTTTTCGTTGTCGGTGGCGTCATGTCATTATTAGTTCAGATCCCCATTGGTTATATGACCTTAAAACATCTGTATTTATCGCTTCCATTATTACCTGCTGGTTATCTTGGTTACCGTGTGGCCATGCTTGTTGTGGATCGTTTATCACAGCAGCTTATCCGGCGTATGTCACTGCTGTTATGCACGATTTCCGGTGCTGGTGCTTTTTATGCGGGTTTGTCCTCTCTATGAGCTAGTTTGGGTATATACCTTTGTTTAACAATTTTTTAGTTTTAATTTTCTCTAAGAGACACGCTATGCCAGCTAGTTTATGTTTAATTATTGCCACTTTTTTGTGGGGAAGTTCATTTGTTGCATTAAAATATGCCATTGAGTTTTATGACCCGACTTTCGTTATCTTTATTAGAATGCTGATCACCTTAATCGTTTCTCTATTTTTGTGGCGCTGGGTAAAACGGTGGCGCTATCAGCAGGGGGATTGGAAGTATTTAATCAGCATGTCACTGGCAGAGCCCTGTTTATATTTTTTATTTGAAGGGGGGGCGCTGCAAAATACTTCAGCATCGCAAGCCGGTGTTTTGGTGTCATGTTTACCTATATTAGTGGCGCTACTTGCCTTTTATATTTTAAAAGAGCATCTCTCTAAAGCCATTCTGGTTGGTTTTACGTTGTGTATTAGCGGCAGTATTTTATTGACCTTTATTTCACCGAGTTCAAGCCAGGCAAACAATCCGCTGTTGGGTAATTTTCTGGAATTTTTAGCCATGGTTTGCGCCGCTTATTATTCCGTTAGCCTTAAGTATCTTTCCGGGCGTTATTCTCCATTTACCCTGATTGCTCTGCAGGGCATAAGCGGAACGCTGTTTTTTGCCCCTTTCGTACTATTTCATGGCCTGCCTGCCATCCATCATAGTAGTGCACTGCTTAATATTCTTTATCTGGGGACGGTGGTAACTTTTGGCGGTTATGGGTTGTACAATTATGCGCTGGTTAAGGTATCGGTATTAACAGCCGCTGCCTTTTCTAATTTGATACCGGTTTTTTCATTAATGCTTTCTGCCATTATTTTAGGGGAGCGCCTGACTACCGCGCAATGGTTGAGCATTAGTATTGTATTTACTGGAATAATCATCAGTCAACGGCATAAAGCGGTTATTTTGCCGGATAATGTTGAGATGCAGAAAGCTTAAACAGAATATTTTGAATGTAATGGAGCAATAAAAAAAGAGGTTGACCATTGAATGGTTAGGGTCTGTTGACCTTTCGCGGTTAATTTTTGTTCGAGATAAAAGCGTTTTAATCGCGACGCGAGGTGTGTAGCTTAGTCATTCTAAGTAAATACCTCGCAACAAAGAGTAAAACGCTTTTAGCC
>JBATHQ010000401.1:0-2151 GCA_049667005.1 Psychromonas sp. | reverse complement strand
CGTCACCTCAGGAGCAAGCTCCCTTGTGTTACCGCTCGACTTGCATGTGTTAGGCCTGCCGCCAGCGTTCAATCTGAGCCATGATCAAACTCTTCAATTAAAGTTTTTTTGTTCGACTACGTCGAACGGCTCAATGAATTCTACTGTTATAATTCGCTTCGCTCAAAGAGCTCACGAATTATTCACTACATTGCTGCAGTGTCATATAACTATGAACATTCTCATCATTGAGTTAAATTTTTTGATTGCCTACATTCCGAAGAACAAGAAGACAATTTCGAATAACTCAATACCTGTGAATGTCCACACAGATTACTTGATAAATTGTTAAAGAGCGTTGACCGTTTCAGTAGGTCAGGGCTGCGTATTTTACGCATTCCCTTTATGGCGTCAAGTGTTTTTTCAAACTTCTTTTTGCCGTTATCTTCGCTACCTCAGTAGCTTGATAACACTCACCGGTTTCTGCTTTCGCTGTCTGCCGTGTCAGTGGATGCGCATTATAGGCACCATAAGATTTAGTGCAAGCGCTTTTGTGCAAAAAAATGATCTTTTTACGATCTTTTATGCGTTTGGTTACTTAACTACACGATACTCACCATTTACCCCCAAAGTTATCCACAACGGCTTTATTTTGTTGATATTTTGTATCCTATACAAACAATAAAGGCAGCGTATACACGCTGCCTTTATTCACAATGAATTCGATAAATTAACTGAGCTTACCGTGACACTGTTTGTACTTTAGACCGGAACCACATGGGCATGGATCATTACGGCCAATTTTTTCACCATCACGAACAACTGTTTTTGGTGCTTCTGGTACTGGCTCTTCTGAACCACCAGTGAGTGATTCAGCGGCTGCATGTTGATAAGCATGTTGAATTTTAGCTTCTTCTTCACGACGGCGCTGTTCCATCTCGTCGACATCTGATTGGGCTTGCACTTGCACTTTAGACAATACGCTAATGACATCATTTTTTAATGTCTCCAACATTTGTTGGAATAATTCAAATGACTCACGCTTATACTCTTGCTTTGGATTCTTTTGCGCGTAACCACGGAGGTGGATACCTTGGCGTAAATGATCCATCGCCGCGAGATGCTCTTTCCATAGGCCGTCAAGCGTTTGAAGCATGACAGCTTTCTCAAATTGGCGTAGCACTTGTGCGCCAACCATTTGCTCTTTAGCTTGGTAAGCTTGGGTCCAGGTATCAACAATACGCTCGCGCAATGTTTCTTCGTGAAGGTCTTCTTCTTTATCTAACCATTCTTGGATGGTGAGTTTAAGATTAAACTCATTTGATAAACGTTGCTCTAAACCTGGAACATCCCACAACTCTTCTAATGATTGTGGTGGAATATATTGATCGATAACACCAGCGATAACATCTTGTTCAATGTTTTTAATGGTATCTTCGATGCTTTCTGCGTCCATTAGTTCGTTGCGTTGAGCGTAGACGACTTGACGTTGATCATTTGCCACGTCGTCATATTCTAAAAGTTGTTTACGAATATCGAAGTTACGTGCTTCTACTTTACGTTGAGCATTTTCGATAGCGCGCGATACCCATGGGTGTTCAATCGCTTCACCTTCTTCCATACCCAGCTTTTTCATCATGCCCGATACACGGTCTGATGCGAAGATACGCATTAAGCTATCTTCCATAGATAAGTAGAATCGTGATGAACCTGCATCACCTTGACGACCAGCTCGACCACGTAACTGATTATCGATACGGCGAGATTCGTGACGCTCTGTACCTAAGATGTGTAAACCGCCGGCTTCGAGAACTTTATCATGCTGAATTTTCCAGTCACTGCGAATTTTGGCAATTTGTTCGTCAGTTGGATTTACAAGGTTTTCGATTTCTACCTTCCAGTTACCACCTAAAACGATGTCTGTACCACGACCAGCCATGTTTGTTGCAATAGTCACAGCGCCAATCCGACCTGCTTGGGCAACAATTTCAGCTTCTTTTTCGTGGAACTTAGCATTCAATACGCTATGAGGTATTTTTGCTTTTTTAAGTAAGCTGGCTAAAAGCTCGGATTGTTCAATAGATACAGTACCAACAAGAACTGGCTGACCGCGCTCTCGACAGCCTTCGATGTCTTTAATGATTGCAGCGTATTTTTCTGGCGCCGTTAGAT
>JBATHQ010000400.1:0-3204 GCA_049667005.1 Psychromonas sp. | reverse complement strand
TCTCTAGGTATAATCCCTTCGTCTTAAAAGCACATCTGTTTTTAATTAAAGATTATGCCCGATTGGTGGAATTGGTAGACACGCTAGATTCAAAATCTGGTTTCTTCGGAAGTGACAGTTCAAGTCTGTCATCGGGCACCAAACTTTAAGTCCTTGCTTATGCAGGGATTTTTTGTTTCTAGCGTTTGCTAAATTCCCCTTTTATAAATATTTCCTGTCCATATCCGGTACTTCACGTGCAGATTCTGTACACAACGCAATCCCAAGCAAACCAACAAATACCAAATTAATCCAACTCAGCTTTGAATATCGACAATCACTGCTGGTGGTCATACCAATTGTATTAAGTAAGTGAGCAAATTTCAGTGAGGATAAATTTTCAAGAACAAGGCGCTTGATTGAGCAATAGCTAGCTATTGGGATTGAAAGCAACGCAGTACTTGGACATTTAGACCATCTTAAAATGATTACATATTTAGTATGATTGGTATCTGTTTCTGGTACGTGTCTGGTCCATTTACGGTCTTTTTGTGGCTTTATCTGAGCTGATTTAAGATTGGAATGTGGTTTTTTCGTAAATTGATAAAAGCTGTAACCCTTGTTTTATAAGGCTTTTAATAAAGTGTGTTATTAGCTCGTTGGGGATAGACAACAAAGATAACAGATACTGTTTCAAAATAAATAATAATCCAGTCAAGTACCTTCACCATCCCATTTTATTCGGCATCCGAGTGCTGAATAGTGTCTATTTAATATGAGTAGGTTATCGCTCATCTATAGCAAACCACTGTCGCATTTTAATAGTATGAGTCAGAACATAATTTTATAAATATTAAATAAACTGAGGAGTAACCAGTTCTGTTATAAAACAAGAAGATACCATTAAAAAAGATTGACATAGAGAGATAAATATATAAAATCACGAAATTTTACATTGATTGAAGTCACAAAAATAACAAGGATAAGTTGACCAGTATGTTTAAATGTAATTATTGCCATGAAAAATTACCAATCTTAAAAATACGCCGCAACTGGAAAGAAAAGCATATTACTCATCGGAGTTTTTCTAAATATCGATGTGAGCAATGCGAAAAAATTACATTTATCAAAATACGCTAATTGCTCACAGAACAGAGATGTAACTCCACATCACAATTACAGACTCAACCCGCCAGTTTTAAATCCAAATATAATTTACAGGGACGATTTTGCCTTGTTTATGCCGCTATTTTTTTGCCTCACTATAACGCGGAATAACGAGCGATAATCTTTCGGCATCCTCTTAACTAAAGAGTTGTTAATTTCGCCGAGAATGTTTTGTTCGGTTGGTTTCTCTTCGTAATTCATTAAACGTCAAAACCCTTATCCCATAGCCTTTCAGTCGAGTGTGTTATTAGTGCGTAAGGGAATGCCGGATTCAATCACATGCATACAATTTTGCTGAATGTGCGTCAGCAATGAATTTACTCGCGCAACAGCTTTATTATTGAGTATTAGATCACATCTAAACCTAATGTCAATTGAATGTAAAACCTTTAGGTGTAGCCTAATGAACCTAATTGCTGAAACGATTCAGCAGTTAGCCGTTGATCAATCACAACAAACTTAGGAAATCGTATGAAACTTAAAACGTTATTTATTTCAACTCTACTTGGTTTAGGCTCTGTTGCTGCAAATGCGGCTGAATTTACGCTGACTGATGCAGTTTCTGGTACTGATGTGGGGAACTGGAAGGTTACCAGTGAAACCTTAGGCTTTACTGATGGTAGTGCATTCTCAATTGAAAAACGTCAATTACATGGCGGCAAACAAACAGGTGTTGATACCATTATTATTAATAACGGTGTAATGACAATTACACTTATTCCGACCCGTGGTATGGGGATTTTTGATGTAAAAATGGATGGCGAAAGAATTTTAGGTTGGGATTCTCCTGTTAAAGAGATCGTAAACCCGGCATTTATTGAGCTTGAGAGTCGTGGCGGATTAGGTTGGTTAGACGGCTTTAATGAAATGATGGTACGTTGTGGGTATGAGTGGACAGGGCACCCGGGCGTAGACGACAATGGTCGATTATTGAGTTTACATGGTCGAATTCAGAATACACCCGCTTCTACAGTTAAGGTTATTATTGACGACACGCCTCCTCATAAAATCACCATTCAAGGTGAAGTTAGCGAACGAACTTTCAAAATGGCGGAGCTGGTTACTTTAACTCAATTTGAAGTTGTGCCGGGATCAGCGATATTTGCTCTTCATGATGAGTTGACCAATAAAGCGGATTACGATGATGAATACCAAATCATCTACCACTCTAATTTTGGTACACCGATCCTTGAAAAAGGTGCTAAATTTACAGCGGCGGCAAGTGAAGTTTCACCCTTTAATGATTACGCAAAAGATGGCTTAAAAGACTGGCAAACTTATTTAGGACCCACAAAAGGCTACGATGAAATGGTCTTTAACTTTAAGCCTATTGGTGATGCTCAAGGAAATACACTTGCTGTTCTTCATAATGCAGCGGGTAGCAAAGGCGTTGCTGTTGGATATAATGTCAAGCAGTTGCCGGTATTAACATTATGGAAAAATACTGATACTAAACAACAGGGATATGTAACGGGAATCGAGCCTGGAACCAGTTATGCTTACAATACTAAATTCCAACGTCCGTTAGGTCTGGTCCCTACGATTAAGGCTGGTGAAACGAAAGCGTTTGATGTGACTTATACTGTCCTTTCAAACAAAGAAGATGTGAAATCAGCACTTAATAAAGTTGAGTCTATTCAAAATGGGAAGCCTGTTAAGCAGGTAATGCAGCCTATCGTAGATTTAAATGCAGTTCACTAACCAATAATATTGATTAGTATTGAATGCAGTGTCAGTCGGAGTATTGCTGGCATTGCATTTTGAATACTCTCTGCGTAAAGAGGCGATTAATACCAAAGGAATTAATGTATCCATCATTCCGCACTTGATTTTGGTAAATTGACTCACGATGGAATAGCAGTTTTTTAATTTTAAATCGGTGAGCTACATATTTGATTGCTTTCTTTCGTAATCTGTTAACCAATAATCATCCTTACCTCATAAGTCTTTTTGCCTAGTGTGTCATTAGCTCGTTGGGGATAAGATACAAACATCACGCACATTCAAAAATAAATAACAGTTCAATCTTCACCAATCCTCCACCTACAATCCCCGTAA
>JBATHQ010000399.1:0-2651 GCA_049667005.1 Psychromonas sp. | reverse complement strand
CGGCAGTGAAAAAGTGGATGATGTAAAAGTGCTGGAATGGCGCTCTTTACCCGTTAATGAGCGTATAGCACATGCTTTAGTAAAAGGAATTACCGAGTTTATTGAAGAGGACACAGAGCAAGCGCGCTTAAATGCCGATATGCCGATCGAAGTGATTGAAGGGCCATTGATGGATGGCATGAATATTGTCGGCGATCTGTTTGGTGCCGGGAAAATGTTCTTGCCGCAGGTGGTTAAATCCGCCCGAGTAATGAAACAGGCCGTTGCCTATTTAAATCCGTATATTGAGGCAACTAAGCAGGTCGGTGCGACAAACGGTAAAATAGTGATGGCGACGGTTAAGGGCGATGTTCACGATATTGGTAAAAATATTGTCGGGGTCATTTTACAGTGTAATAATTACGAAATTATCGATTTAGGCGTGATGGTGCCAACTGAAAAAATCATTCAGACGGCGATTGCTGAAAAGGCCGATATTATTGGCTTATCCGGTCTGATAACGCCATCTCTGGATGAGATGGTTTATGTCGCCAAGGAGATGCAGCGTCAGGGGTTACAACTGCCGTTATTAATCGGCGGGGCAACCACTTCGAAAGCCCATACTGCGGTAAAAATTGAGCAAAACTACGATCAGCCCGTGGTCTATGTTTCCAATGCATCGCGGGCTGTTGGTGTTTGTCAGAAACTATTAAGCGCAAAACATAAACCGGAGTTTGTCGAAAAACTTAATTTAGACTATCAGCGGGTGCGTGAGCAACATGCTAATAAAAAACCGCGCAGTGCCCCGGTTTCATTGGCCAGAGCACGCGCTAACAAAGCCAAAATAGATTGGACCAGTTACCAACCGCCTGTTCCTAAGCAGTTAGGAGTGCAGGTCATTAAAAAAATGCCGATCAGTGAATTACGTCAATACATTGATTGGACGCCGTTCTTTATGACCTGGGGCTTAGCCGGTAAATACCCGCGTATATTAAAAGATGAAGTTGTCGGTGAAGAGGCTAGCCGTTTATTTTCTGATGCGCTTAAAATGCTTGATCAGGTTGAAGCTCAGGGTGAAATTTCGGCAAATGGCATAGTCGGTATTTTCCCGGCGAACAGTGTTGAAGACAGTATTGAAATTTATAGCGATGAGACACGAACAACAATCCTGCAGGTAAGTGAAAATCTACGCCAGCAAACGGAGAAAAAACCACCCTTTGTGAATCATTGCTTGTCTGATTATATTGCGCCCAAAGCATCGGGTGTCGCAGACTATATAGCAGCATTTGCAGTGACTGGCGGGATTGGTGAAAAGGAGGTTGCAGAGCGTTATAAAGCGAATCATGACGACTACAATGCAATTTTAGTGCAAGCTATTTGTGATCGTTTAGCAGAAGCTTTTGCGGAATATCTTCACCAAAAAACCCGCAAGGAATATTGGGGTTTTGCACCCGATGAAACCTTGGAAAATGATGATCTGATCCGTGAAAAATACCAGGGTATTCGTCCGGCTCCCGGTTATCCAGCCTGTCCGGAACATAGCGAAAAAGGGATTATCTGGGATCTGATGGACGTTGAGCAGGAGATTGGTATGCAACTGACCTCTAGTTACGCAATGTACCCTGGGGCGGCGGTGTCCGGTTGGATATTTTCACATCCTGAGAGCCGCTATTTTGCCGTTGCAAAGATTCAGCAGGATCAATTAGAAGATTACGCTCAGCGTAAAGGCTGGGACTTAGTAACAGCTGAAAGATGGCTGGGACCTAATCTGTAATATTTTATATTGTTAATTAAATAAAAAGAGTGCATTTATTGCACTCTTTTTATTTGCGCCGAATTTTATTCTTTAAGGGGGCGGGGCTATAAGCAAGCCACGTTCTACAGTATTGCTTTACAACATTCGGTAAGGGAGCAATCATTATCCACATGCTGCATCTTATTCTGGTTTTTGAGTTGAGTCCTGATAAAGCAACTTGAAGTATCATGGGTATATTAAGGGAGTTTTTTCTGTTCAGGCGTAAAAGATCTTTATTTATTGTGCCGTGACCTCTATCATTAACGATCTATTTTTAAGTTGGTTATACAGATGCCCAAGATCACAGCGCAAGACATTTCTACTAGTTTCGGCCGTAATATTATCGACCGGGGTACGCGATATTTTAAAGAAAGTCGAGTCTTGTCGTGTGAATATGACGACAGTAAAAATACACTTAAGGGGACGATTAAAGGCTCCTCTGACACACCTTATCAAACCACTGCTACGATTAAAAAGTCCAATAAGGGCGGCTTTATTATTCAAAGTACTTGTTCTTGCCCAGTCGGTTGGAACTGTCAGCATGCTGTTGCATTGTTACTTGCTTATCAAGCAGATACACCAAATTACAATATCGAGAACAGTTACCAATCTTGGTTTGAGCTGTTACAAAATCAACTTAATAAACAAAAATCCACATCAACCCCAAGTCCTTATCAGGGATACTTTCGCCTCTCATTTGATAAAAGTGCATATAATCATGCTATGCAGTATCTGCAGGTGGAATATGGCTCGGTGCGTTTTTTAAAAAGTGAAAATGTTAATGTTTTTGCCGGAAAAAATCTGATTTCCGTGATAGAAAATGAATCATGGATGGAAAGTTATAAGTGGGTACAAAAAGAAGACGTCAACATTTTGC
>JBATHQ010000398.1:0-4246 GCA_049667005.1 Psychromonas sp. | reverse complement strand
CATTTAGTCCTGCAGAAACTCTATCAGCAGGGGCTTTACTATTTAATTTTTTACCTGCTTTTGATCGCTACCATCTTTACGTTGTTTCGTTGGATTGTAAAAAATGAGATAAACAAAATAGATCAGCTGACCTATCATGCGCAGCATGATCAGCTTACCGGATTAGTTAAGTATAATGTTGTGAATAAATATTTGGTTTCGATGCAAAGGATGGACGAAAGACCCTTTGCCCTGCTATACATTGATTTAGATAACTTTAAAATTATCAATGATACTTTTGGTAATAGTTATGGTGATATTATTCTTGCTAAGGTGGCAAAGCGCATTCTCAAATGCTTGCTATCTTATAAGGGCCGTGCCTGCCGCTACCATGGTGATGAGTTTATTATTTTTGTTGAATCCGCTGACAAAACTGAGATCGCCCAATTAGCAACATTATTACTGAAAACTATCTCACAGCCCTATGTCATTAGACAAAACAATTTTAAAATCAGCTGCTCTATCGGTATCGCCTGTTTTCCTGAGCATAGCCGTGACATGGAAACCCTGTTACGTTATGCAGGACACAGTTTGTTTATGGCCAAAAAAACAAAAAATGAACACCAGTTTTTTTCTAAAATCCTGCATCATCAGTTACAACAAAATTTAAAGATTGAACTGTCTTTATATCAAGCAGTTATAAATCAGGAGATCACGCTCGTATATCAACCTCAGTTAGATTGTGATAATACATTATTCGGTGTAGAAGCTTTAGTCCGCTGGCATCATAAAGAACTGGGATTTATTGCCCCGGATGTGTTTATTCCAATTGCCGAAAAGAGCGGATTCATGCCCCAATTAGGGCTGTATATTATGCATAAAGCGATGCAGGAGATCGCTTTATTAAAACAACAGGAAAACTTAGCCTTCAAACTTTCAATTAATGTCTCTATCAGGCAATTTATGAAAATCGATTTTATGACAAAATTAATCGAAGCTTGTAAATCCCATGCCATGGATCCCGCGACGGTCACTATTGAAATTACAGAAAGTCTGTTTATTGAACGTTTAGATAATTTGTTACCACTCTTCCATGCAATAAAGACCCAGGGGTTTTCACTTTCCATGGATGACTTTGGCACCGGATACTCTTCATTGAGCATGCTCAAAAGGGTACCTATTGATGAATTGAAAATTGACAAAAGTTTTGTTGACCATATTGTCACCAACCAGGCAGATATGGCCATGGTTGAAAATATTATCAATATGGGCAAAGCCTTGGGCATGAAGATAGTTGCAGAAGGGGTGGAAGATAGTCAGCAGGTTGATCTATTAAAAAAAGCAGGTTGTGATATCTTGCAGGGTTATTACTTCGCTAAACCGTTAGCGCTCGAAGAGCTTAAAATCTTTGCCAAAAAGTATCAGAGAAGTATCCCGCAGATTAGTAATCTGCAAAAAAGAGCTTGAGAAAATCTGTTTTCTGAGCTTTCAAAAAGAGTAGGGGCACTGACTTATATCGCTGCTTACGGTACATGAAATGCACTCTACAATTGTACTGTCATACAACATCTTCTGCAATTTTGCCCAGTTTTCGGGTAAAGGTTTTCATTGTTACTATACTCTGACATAAGCATGGCATTAGTGTCGGGAATACCTTTCTTCACCCCCGTCAATAAAAGAGGCGGTTCAGCCGCTTCAAATTAACAAGTTATACCATTGCGCAACTCTTCATAGCAGAGATTAAATGGATGACACATTTGCAAAGACAACAGGCACAGATAAAGAGGATTCAAACAGAGACTGACTCAATCTTGTTTAGCTGCCTGGGTGACTGGACGGCTGAAGGTCTTGAGGAGGTCGTGAAATCTTTAGAAAAATATGTCGCCTCGATGCACAATGTGTCCATAGAATGGGATGTTTCAAGCATCGGGAAAGTCGATTCTGCCGGCATGATGCTTTATATCCACTATCATGATCTGCTCAAGACACAGCATTGTAATATCGAATTGACCGGGGCCAGATCTGAGTATCAAGATCTCTATCAGTTATTACGTCCTCACGTTTCACAACAGACTGTAGCAAAGCCCAGTTTATTATCCCGCTTGCATCTTCCTCTGACTAATCTTGGCGAGTCCGTGGCCAATTTATGGCAGGATATTAAAGATTTCCTGACTTTTATTGGAGAGAATTCAGCCGCGCTGTTGACCTCTGTGCAGCATCCCTCATCCATCCGCTATGGCGCGATTGTTAAAAATATCGAAGAAGCGGGGGTTCGTGCTTTGCCTATTATCTCCCTGACCAGTTGTCTGATCGGGGTAGTGATCACCTATCAGAGCGCTATACAGCTGCAGAAATTCGGCGCCAATATTTTTATCGTCGACATGATCGGCATCTCGGTCACCAGAGAGTTGGCACCGCTTATCACTGCGATAGTGGTAGCAGGTAGAACCGGTTCCTCCTATACAGCGCAAATCGGGGCGATGACCATTACCGAGGAGATCAGCGCGATGCGCATTATGGGGTTCGAGCCGCATCGGTTTCTTGTCTTGCCACGCATATTTGCATTGGTGATTGCCATGCCGCTGTTGATCTTTTTTGCGGATATTATTGGTATTGCCGGGGGGATGATTGTCTCCAATATTCACCTCAATATTTCCTATAGCGAATTCATCCATCGCCTGCAGAGCGTACTGGATATGCAACACGTTTGGATCGGGCTGAGCAAAGGGCCGTTCTTTGCCTGGTTAATCGCTGTTACCGGCTGCTTTCGCGGTTTTCAGGTTTCCAAAAATACAGAAAGTCTTGGTCGCTACACCACGACCAGTGTGGTCAATGCTATTTTTCTGGTCATTGCCTGTGATGCACTTTTTTCCATTATCTTTACCGAGTTGGGCATATGAGTACCGTTATCAGTGTTGTCGATGTGGTAACAAAGTTTGCGGATAATGTTGTTCATGACGGCGTTAGCCTGAGTGTTAATCATGGTGAAATATATGGCTTGTTGGGCGGCAGTGGCTCTGGAAAATCGACATTAATGAAAGAGATGATCATGCTTAACAGGCCGGTCTCTGGCGAATTACATGTGCTCGGCCATGATTTAATGGATATCGGTCGCACAGAAGCGGCAGAGTTACAGGGGCAGTGGGGCGTTCTTTTTCAACACGGGGCGCTTTTTTCTTCACTGACGGTTATGGAAAATGTCGCGATCAGTCTCAAAGAATATACAACGCTGCCGGCAAAACTGATTCAGGAAATTGTACGTATGAAGATTAATCTGGTCGGTCTTCCTGACTATGCGGCTGATCTCTATCCCGCTCAATTAAGTGGCGGCATGGTTAAACGCGCATCATTGGCGCGGGCGCTGGCGATGGATCCGCAGTTATTATTTTTAGATGAGCCGACTTCCGGGCTGGATCCGATTGGCGCTGAAGATTTTGACCATTTGATCCTTGAGTTACGGGATATGCTCGATATTACGGTGGTGATGGTGACCCATGATCTTGACTCGATCTGGACCATTGTCGATCGTTTTGCGGTACTGGCCAATAAAAAAGTGATTGCGGAAGGGACATTGAAAGAGGTAATTCAGTTGCCTGATCCTGTTATCCAGCAGTTTTTCCGGGGAGAGCGCGGGCGCCTAAGGAGCGGTCATGGAAAGTAGAATAAATTATACGATTGTCGGGCTCTTCGTGGTTATTCTGACGACGGCATTGTTAAGTTCTGCCTTCTGGCTGACCAAACAATATGGAAAGCAGACTTATGATACTTACAACGTGTATCTAACAGAATCGGTTGCCGGTTTGAATATCGACGCCTCGGTTAAATATCGGGGTGTGGACGTCGGTTCGGTGATCCAAATAGGGCTTAAAGCGGATAATCCTGAAGTGGTGGAGTTACTGCTTAAAATAAACCACAACATCCCTATCAAGACGGATACTACCGCGGCATTAAATTTTTATGGTATTACCGGATTGGCCTATATTGAGCTGAAAGGGATCGACAAAGAGGCCACGCTATTAAAGCGGGAGGGTAATAACATACCGGTTATCCCGTCAAGACCGTCAACATTAAGGAGAATTGATCAATCTCTGAGTCAATTAGCCGAAAAATCGATTGAGACGCTGGGAAACATTAATCGCTTACTAGGTGATAAAAATTTAGATAATTTCGAATTGCTGCTGTTTGAAAGTAAAGAGCTGGTCAAAGATCTGCGCAACCAAATACAGAGCGTTGCAACGCTGCTCGATAATGGCGTGGTGATGGAGAA
>JBATHQ010000397.1:0-2338 GCA_049667005.1 Psychromonas sp. | reverse complement strand
TTACATCGGGTGCAATTTGAATGGCTTTATCGTAATGAGCATATTGAATCGTTAAATCAAATACGGCTTGAGCATCGTCAGAGGTATAGATAGGCGGGCGAACTGTTTTTTCATGACCGGATCTTTTGGCTTTTTTCAGTGCCGTTTTGTAATCCTCTTCTGCAATTTTGGCACTGTCCATTAAGATCACTTCAGCCAGATCCATTGTCGCTCTTAAGGCGATCACTTTCCCGTCAAAACCTTCTTTAACCAGTTTAGGAATACGCCCGATGTGATCCAGATGACCATGAGTGATTAGCAGGATATTGACCTTTTTAGGATCAAAGTCAAAGGGCTCAAAAATCCGATCCTCATCGCGACCTTGAAAGTATCCGCAATCAACGAGAATCTTAGGCCCTTTTTTAAGTTGTAAAAAATGACATGAACCGGTAACCGTCTCTGCGGCTCCAAATGATTGAATGATAGCCATAAAAACTCCTTACTGTCGTTGTACCAATCGGAATAACTCTGTTATCAACTAACATAAAAATAACTGCGTTTTTTTAAATACCAATCGCCAGCTTTTGTTCCATCAAACTTGTTGCTCTGGTTAATTTTTTAATCTCTCTTTAGCGCTCACATTTCCCTGCTGCGCGGCTTTTTGCCACCACTTTATAGCTTCCGTCGGGTTTTTCGGTACACCCAGACCAAGATCGTATATTGTGCCAAGACTGACCTGAGAATTAACATTCCCCTGCTGTGCAGCTTTCAGCCACCATTTTATGGCTTCGCGCGGATTGTGGGGGATGCCGAGCCCTAACATATACATTTGTGCAAGGTTATTTTGTCCTATTGCATTGCCCTGCAACGCAGCTTTTTCATACCAGATAAAGGCTTTGCTATTATCCTTATCCACCCCCAGACCTTCCATATACATCGTGCCAAGATTAACCTGAGAACTAGCAAGTCCCTGCTCGGCGGCTTTAGTAAACCACTTAAAAGCCTGCGGGTAACTTTTATCTACCCCGCTACCGGCCATATACATCACCCCGAGATTATGTTGCGAAGCAGGATCCCCCCGCTCGGCAGAAACACTGTAGGTGTTCGCCTGCTCCTGTTCGCTTATTGCGCCTTCAGCAGAAAATATACACATACAAAGCAGCACAAAAATAATGTGTTTGTGCATAACGGCTCCCTCCTCACCTTATTGTTCAGGCTGATCCATTAATAATAGATAAAGTTAGCACCAGCCGAACTACGTGTATTGTTTATCTACACAGAAGTATAGCCTCTAACATCATGAAGCTACCAGATCCAATGAACTAATTTGTAGGATGCATTGCATAGATCTTTAACGACAATAGAATGATTTTCAAAAGTAAGGAATGATCAGCATTTTTTTCTTTGTTTGCAGGGGGATCAAGAATGGCCATCAAACAACAGTCATACCGGTCCAAAAGGAGGTATTGATAACAAAAGCTAAAGTAATCTTTTGCTAATAATCTTTTTTATATTTTCTGTACTTGATTTCGACCACTTTGTTTCGCACGGTATAATCCCAGATCAGCCCTGCTGATAAGATTTTCCAGCGTTTCATTATGCTGATACTGGCTAACCCCGATACTGATGGTAATAGGTATATTAAGCTCATTTTTCCGGTATGCGTTATGCTCCACGCTCCGGCGTAATTTCTCAGCCACGATCAGGCTTTCATCAATATTCACTTTTGGCAGTAAAACAATAAACTCCTCACCGCCATATCGTACAAAAATATCATCAGTTCTGAGTATATTCTGTATATTGCCCACAAAATATTTCAATATATTATCCCCGATAATATGACCGTAGCTATCATTCACTTTTTTAAAATGGTCAATATCTATCAGCAATAATGATATCGGCTCATTGAATTCTTCAGCTCTGTTGAACAGAGATTCAGCGGCTTCAAAAAGATAATGGCGATTAAAAATATCGGTTAAGTTATCTTTAAAAGCGACGTTTTGTAAAATCACTTTTGAACGTTCTATCTTTGCGGTTCGCTCTTTTATTTTTCTTTCAAGACTTTCATTAAGCTCTTGTAACGCTTTGGTTTTCTCGGCGACTTTTTCATTTAGTTTTTTATTTAAGGTATTTAATACACTGTGTCTGTATAAAAATGCAGAAATAACCACTAATAGAATAAATAACAACCACCACAACATTTCGTAATTAAATTCCGGCTCATATTTAATTGTCATGGCTTTGCCAATAATACTCTGTCTGGTTTCTTCCGATAAATTGTCTACAAGCTTTTGAAAAATTTGCAAAAGTACAATTTCATCATTCCTGACTCCTATTCCATATTCCTCTTTTTGATCAA
>JBATHQ010000396.1:0-2484 GCA_049667005.1 Psychromonas sp. | reverse complement strand
AAACGATACCTGCCATTGAGATCACCAGCGCGGGTTCAAAAATACCCAGTGCGATAGTTACCTGTGCGGCAAACTGTTTGTCCTGATTATCAGCAGATCGTTCAAGCATATTACCAAGTTCTCCGCTTCGCTCTCCGCTCATTATCATATGTAACATCATTGGTGGAAAGAGTTTTGTACTGTCTAAGGCACGCCCCAAGCTTGTCCCCTCCCGGACACGCTCTGTCGCTTCCCCTACTTTAAGACGGATAAACTGGTTGCTGAGTACATTGCCAGCTATTGACATCGCCTCTAACAGCGGCACGGCACTGCTGTTTAAAATACTCAGTGTACGCGCAAAACGCGCTGTATTTAGTTCATTGGCGACACGCCCGATAACCGGAAAGGTAAGTAGTTTCTGATCAAACAATAATTGATTTTTCGGTTTTTTAAGTAAGCGTTTAAGCGTCACTATTGCAGCAACAATAACAATCACAAAATACAAACCATAACTGTTTAAAGCATCACTGGCAGCAATCAGAAACTTGGTCGTTGCAGGTAAATCCGCCTGCATATGTTCAAACTGCCCGACTACTTGAGGTACGACTGAAGTTAATAATATAGCCACAACAGAGATCGCAACTAATGTTAATACCAACGGATAGATCAGCGCCTGCATCATTTTGCTTTTCATCTCCTGGCGCTGTTCTGCGTAGTCGGCTAATCGATCTAAGACCTTATCAAGGTGTCCGGATTTTTCACCCGCGGCTACCATTGAGCAAAAAAGGTTATCAAAAATCAATGGGAATGCGCGCATACTATCAGCCAGACTATGCCCTTCAAGCACACCGCCTCGAACCGCTACGATCATGGCTTTTATTTTAGGTTTATCGCACTGCTCTGCCACAGCATGTAAGCACTCCTCAATGGGGATGGAGGAAGCGACCAAAGTGGATAATTGTCGTGTAATAAGGGCTAAGTCAGCAGTTTTTATTTTATGGCTAAATAAACTTGCTCCGCTTTTTGAAGATTTATTGTTAACTGCTTCTACTTCAAGAGGGATTAAACCTGAAGCACGTAATTGTTGGCGCAATAAACGCGCCGAATCAGCTTCGGTTGTACCCTTGGTCTGCTTTCCCCGCTCATCAATTGCTTTGTAAGAAAATGTTGCCACATTAATCCTCTCTGCTTACACGAAGAATCTCTTCCAATGTGGTTATTCCCGCTAAGACCTTTGCTAAACCATCATCTCGAATACTGGGCGTATGCTGTCGGATTGCTTTTTCCATAGCCTGCTCTCCCGCTCCCGAATGGATCAACTCGCGTACACGTTCGTTAATCATCACTAACTCATGGATACCTGTACGCCCTCTGTAACCGCTGTGGTTACAGGCTGCACATCCCACTGAGAGGTAGGTAATCGCATCTTCATTTTCCGACAAGCCTAGAATTTTATTTTCCTGTGCAGTTGTTTTATGTGGTTGCCTGCAGCTTGGACATAAACGTCTGACCAGTCTTTGCGCCAACACCCCCAATAAACTGGAAGATAACAGAAAGGGCTCTATCCCCATGTCGCGTAAACGCGTTACTGCACCTATCGCGGTATTGGTATGCAGTGTTGATAAAACCAGGTGACCAGTTAAACTCGCTTGTACGGCTATCTGCGCGGTTTCTAAATCTCGAATCTCACCAATCATAACCACATCGGGATCTTGACGCAGAATGGCGCGCAAGCCACGTGCGAATGTCATATCAACTTTGGTATTTACCTGAGTTTGTCCGATACCATCAATGGCGTACTCTATCGGATCTTCAACGGTGAGGATATTGCGATCTGTGGAGTTTATCTCCAATAAACCCGCGTACAAGGTGGTACTCTTACCCGAACCGGTCGGTCCAGTGACCAGAATAATGCCATGGGGTTTATGGATAAGCTCTCTAATCTTCTGGTGGTTTTCTTCTGTCATCCCTAAGGTGGCAAGATCCAATTTGATAGCATTTTTATCTAATAAACGTAATACAACCCGCTCACCGTGACTTGATGGCATGGTTGAAACACGCACATCCACCGCCCGACCGCCAATACGGATGGAAATACGGCCATCCTGCGGCAATCGTTTTTCAGCAATATCGAGTTTCGCCATAACTTTTATACGAGAAACTAACAGGTTCGCCAGCTTACGCTGCGGTTTGAGTATCTCACGCAATACTCCGTCGATGCGAAAGCGTATAACCAGGCTGTTCTCGAAGGTTTCGATATGAATATCTGAGGCTTCATCTTTAATCGCCTCGCCCAACATGGCGTTAATTAATTTAATAATCGGAGCATCATCTTGTGTTTCTAATAAATCTTCATCCTTGGGTATCTCTTCTGCCAAAGTAAAGAAATTATCACTACCAATATCTTCCATCAGTTGCTGTGCTTGCGAAGAAGAGGACTGGTAAGCGATGGTCACCAACTGCTCGAAACGTTCATTGTTTATTTGCTGCAGGGTGAACTCACAA
>JBATHQ010000395.1:0-7192 GCA_049667005.1 Psychromonas sp. | reverse complement strand
TTTGCTGTGTTGGTTTGACGAAGAAAAAGTTGAATTTTTTTGATATCTAAAATCCTTCGATAAGGGAAATGCCAACCGGATTTTCCACCAAATCGCCTTTAACATTGCCTCTTAACGGATAAGACCGGTTATTCGTAAAAATTATTTCGGCTTTGAGTAAATATTAATAAATAAGCATTGAACACTGCATTCCGTCATTCCAGCAGTTTTTTAGCTGGAATCTCATCGAGATCTTCGATTCAAACACCTCGATGATGACGCAATTGCAGCGCAGAGCCCTTATCCCTAGCTCATTAAGTAATAAATTTTCTTTGTCTGCTAACTGTTTTAATCACTGATTTGGACTAGATTTAAACAGATAAGCGGATTGCAAACACATAATAGTATAAATCACGACTTACACACTGGTATGTGTTTTAAAAGGTTGCAACCCATGAATGCACTTTGGGTAGGTATGTTTTGGTCCGCTCTACAATAATACTGAGTTATGCGAGGATAATAGAGATGAATGACAATAAGAAAACCCCGAGTGGCAAGTGTCCGGTAATGCATGGCGGTGCTACAGAGAGCAGTATCTCCAACATGGAATGGTGGCCGAAAGCGCTTAACCTGGATATTCTGCACCAACATGATAATAAGACCAATCCGATGGATACAGGCTTTAACTATCGGGAAGAGGTCAAGAAACTCGATGTGGCGGCACTCAAGAAAGATCTGCTCGCGCTGATGACTAACAGCCAGGCCTGGTGGCCTGCGGATTGGGGGCATTATGGCGGTCTTATGATCCGAATGTCCTGGCATGCCGCGGGCACCTATCGTATCGCTGATGGTCGGGGCGGTGCGGGTACGGGCAATCAGCGTTTTGCCCCACTCAACTCCTGGCCTGATAACGTTAACTTGGATAAGGCACGCCGTCTTCTCTGGCCGATCAAGAAGGCATACGGCAACAAGCTCAGCTGGGCTGATTTAATTGCCTATGCCGGTACTATGGCCTATGAATCGATGGGATTGAAGACATTCGGCTTCGCCTTTGGACGTGAAGATATCTGGCATCCGGAAAAAGATACCTATTGGGGTTCAGAGAAGGAGTGGCTTGCCCCCAGCGGCGGTGAAGGAAGCCGCTATTCCGGTGAGCGTGATTTGGCTAACCCGTTGGCCGCTGTGATGATGGGGCTGATCTACGTCAACCCGGAAGGTGTTGATGGTAATCCTGACCCTCTCAAAACCGCCCATGATGTGCGTGTAACCTTTGCCCGCATGGCCATGAATGATGAGGAGACAGTCGCCCTCACCGCCGGTGGTCACACGGTAGGTAAATGCCACGGTAACGGCGATGCAGCGCTTCTTGGTCCTGAGCCAGAGGCCGCTGGTATTGAAGAGCAGGGTTTGGGCTGGATCAATAATACCAAGCGCGGAATTGGTCGCGACACAGTATCCAGCGGTATTGAGGGCGCATGGACAACTCACCCCACGCAATGGGACAACGGTTATTTCACTTTATTGCTCAACTACGAGTGGGAACTTAAGAAGAGTCCTGCTGGTGCGTGGCAGTGGGAACCTATCAATATTAAGGAAGAAGACAAGCCGGTCGATGTTGAAGACCTTTCTACCCGCTACAATCCGATCATGACCGATGCCGACATGGCGATGAAGATGGATCCGGAATATCGGAAGATTTCCGAGCGTTTCTACAATGATCCTGAATATTTCTCGAAAGTGTTTGCGCGGGCATGGTTTAAACTGACTCATCGAGACATGGGGCCGAAGGCACGTTATATCGGTCCGGACGTCCCGCAAGAGGATCTGATCTGGCAAGACCCTGTTCCAGCAGGAAGCAGTGGTTATGATATCCAGGCGGTCAAGAACAAAATTGCTGCGAGTGGTTTGAGCGTAGGTGAAATGGTCTCTACCGCCTGGGACAGCGCCAGAACCTTCCGGGGTTCTGATAAACGTGGTGGCGCCAACGGGGCTCGGATTCGTCTCGCGCCGCAAAAAGACTGGCAAGGTAATGAGCCGACGCGTCTGGCCAAAGTGCTGAAAGTGCTTGAAAGCATTGCCGGTGAAAGCGGCGCAAGTGTCGCAGATGTGATTGTGCTTGCAGGTAACGTTGGGGTCGAACTGGCGGCAAAGGCAGCCGGCTTTGATGTTAGCGTTCCCTTTTCACCTGGTCGCGGAGATGCAACGGCTGAGATGACCGATGTGGATTCTTTTGAGGTGTTGGAACCGCTTCATGACGGTTACCGCAACTGGATCAAACAGGATTACGTGGTCAGTGCGGAAGAGCTGTTGCTCGACCGTACCCAATTAATGGGCTTGACTGCGCATGAGATGACGGTGCTGGTGGGCGGCATGCGTGTGCTTGGTACCAATTATGGTGGCAGTAAACACGGTGTGCTAACTCAGCGGGAGGGCGTACTGACGAACGACTTCTTTGTTAACCTAACGGACATGAATTATACGTGGAAACCTATCGCGAATAATCTCTATGAAATTCACGACCGTCAGTCGAATCAGGTCAAATGGACAGCGTCACGAGTTGACCTTGTATTCGGATCTAACTCAATACTTCGTGCCTATGCCGAAGTCTATGCACAAGATGACAATCTAGAAAAATTTGTGAAGGACTTTATCAGCGCATGGACCAAGGTGATGAATGCGGATCGATTTGATTTAGCTTAATTCACAGCAGACATCCCCGTAGCGCGATGATAAGCGCTACGGGGATGCTATCTATTGCTGCTAGGCCAACGAAAAACCTGTCCACACTTTTGAACGCCAGCGTTTAACCATGACAATGCCACGAACCCATTCATCCATGCCGATCGCTAAGCATGCGCCTATAACACCATATCCCCAAAATAGGCCGAACATATAACTGGCCAGTACCGCAATGCCCCACATACTGAGAATACCGATTTGAACCGGGAACTTAATGTCACCAGCACCTTTCAGTGCTGAAATGAAAATAAGGTTAAACACCCGACCCGTTTCGATGAAAATCGCGCCAGCAATGAGCATGGCAACGAGTGGAATGATCTCTGCGTCTTGTGTAAACAGGTCAATAATGGGGTATCTAAAGGCAAAGATTAGCAGTATCACTGAGGTTGAAACCAACAGACCGACTAAAAAGTATTTTTGTACCCGTATTAAGATATCATCGACCCAGCCTTTACCAATAAAATAGCTGCTTTGTATTTGCGCCGCTTGTCCTAATGCGAGCGAGAAGGCGAATGAAACGCGTGTGATATTTTGCATATAGGTGTAAGCCGCCAATGACGACGTGCCCATTTGCACGACAAAATAGACGATAGTCATTTGTGCCATATTGTAAGAGAGGATCTCTCCGGCGTTCATTGCACCAATCTTTATTATGCGCTGGTAGATGGTATTGGGAATGTTTCGCCACTCTTTAAACGGTAGTTCAATACCCTTCGAACGAATTAACAGACACATAAGAAGAGTGGCGACAACTTGGCTTAAGACTGTCGCGATGGCGACACCCGTTACGCCATATACCGGGATACCAAAGGGTTGATACAGCGCAATATAGTTACCCGCGATATTAATAATACCTGCGACAAGATTGATCAGCATCGGGGATCGAGAATATCCGTGGCTGCGTAATATCGTGGTTAAGACGATACCAATAGTGACGTTAAAAGTGAACGAACCGCTAATGATCAGGTAGTCGTAGCCAAATTGAGCCACTTGATTTTCTAAGCCGAAAATCGAAATAAAGGATTTGCCACCCAACAAGATAGCAAGGCTTAGTACTCCTCCGACGATAACCGCCAGCAGGATACTGGCAACCCCGACATGCGCGGATTCTAACGTACGAGATGCACCGTTGTATTGTGCAATCAGGATACCCGTTCCACTGCTGACCATCATCGATACTACAATCAGGAAAAATGAAATTTGCGAGATCACACCAACCGCTGACACAGCCAGATCCGAGTACCCACTGAGCATAAAAACATCGCTGGTGTTGAGTGCTGTACGCAATAGTACTTCGATAAAAATGGGCCAGGTCAACGCGACAATATTCATGCGTTTGTTGAGCGTTGAGGATGAACTAGGCATAGTAACCTTGATTGAGTATGAAAGGGCGGATATATGAGTCGCTAGTTTTTGCAAACGAATAGAAATGCTAACAGCGGTTTATTAAACCACTATTTTCCGGCAAAAAAAAGAGATCAGTAGGCAATGTTACATTGCGTAACATTATGCAACTGCAAAGCCCATCATAATTTTAAGGCTTTCTTCACCATTAAAATAGTTAACCTGAGCTCGGGATAGGCAGTGAACACTGCATTCCGTCACTCCAGCAGTTTTTTAGCTGGAATCTCAGCAAATAAAATAGATATTTAGCTTAAATTGGCCTTATTCATCGAGATCTTCGATTAAAACACCTCGAAGATGACGTATTTGAAGCGCAGAGCCCTTATACCGAGCTCTGGTTAGTTAATAAAGTTGTCGCTCCGGTCAGTTTTTATCTCAGTTAATCAGCCCCGTACGAATAATGGCTTTAGATTTACATAATCACTATCCAAAATATAAAGTATTGCTCTAACTATCAGATTTTATTACAATATCAAAAGTTCAATTTTTTTTGGATGTTACAATTTACTCGCTGCGACAATATTGAACATTGCCGCAGGCATCTGGTTTTTGTTATAGCAAATATCGGATGTTTATATTAATAGACCATCGGAACAATAAACTAAGCGAATAAGTCAATAACTCGATAATCACAACTCATTGATAGCGACCGTTAATTTTATAATTCATTATAAATCATTCTATTTTGTTCTAGTTTTACTGACTGCTGAGTATTGTAGTTAGGCTTCTATTTGACTTAGACTTGCAGTCCATTAACATTACCCGTTATAGTCCATTAGCTTAAACAATATTGTTAACAGCGGGCTTATTACGACCATTTACCAGTAGGAATACTATGAAACAACACATTAAATTAATTATCGCCGCGTGCGTTGCTCTAACCAGCATTATTTCGCTATCAGCAAGCGCAACCGAGACCGTCAAAGTCGGTATGTCCGGCCGTTACGTGCCATTTACCTTCTCTGAAAAAGATGTTTTACAAGGTTTTGAAGTTGACTTATGGAATGAAATTGCAAAACGTTCTGATTTTAAAGTTGAGTTTGTAGTATCAAGTTTCTCAGGTTTATTCGGTATGCTTGACGCGGGCCATATCGATACCATTTCGAACCAGATAACTGTGACCCCGGAACGTCTCGAGAAATACGTATTTTCAACTCCCTATGTTATTGATGGCGTGCAGATTATTGTCAAAAAAGGGCGTCAAGATATTAACTCTTTTAATGATCTGAAAGGCAAAAAAGTAGCGGTAAATCTGGGCAGTAACTTTGAACAGATTTTACGTGAACTCGATACAAAGAATGAGGTTAACATTATCACTTATGAATCAAATTTAGAGCAGGATGTGATATTAGGTCGTACAGATGCATTTATTATGGATCGAATCGGTTCAGCAGCCTTAATTAAGAAATCTAATTTACCGCTACAACTTGCAGGTAAACCGCTTCGGGAGATTAAAAATGCAATGCCGTTCTTAAATAAGCCAGCTCAATTGGCTATTAAAGATAAAGTAAACGCGGCGTTATTAGCAATGACAAATGACGGCACATTAGGCAAACTTTCAATAAAATGGTTAGGCTCTGATATCACCCAATAACACGTTTTTTCTTTTACTTTTTAAATGAGCCATTTCCGATGCAAACGTCATTAGATTTTCAATATATTATTGAGCTTTTACCTATTTTAATTAAATATCTTGGCGTAACCATGGAAATGGCCTTTTTAGGTTTTTTCTTTGCGCTGATTCTCGCGGTTTTGATCGCGGTAGTGCGCGTATTTAAACTGCCTGTTGCAGATCAATTCGCAAGTTTATTTATATCCTTTTTCCGTGGTACACCTTTATTAGTACAACTATTTCTACTCTATTACGGACTGCCACAGTTACTGCCGGTATTTTCCGGCGTAGATGCATTTAGCGCCGCTGTATTAGGGTTGTCACTGCATTTTTCTGCCTATATGGCGGAAAGTATTCGCGCTGCCATTTTGGGTATTGATAAAAGTCAGATGGAAGCTTGCTTCAGCATCGGCATGACGCGTTTACAGGCCATGCGCAGAATTATCTTACCGCAGGCTTCTCGCGTCGCGACACCCTCATTAATGAATTACTTTATCGATATGATTAAAAGTACCTCACTTGCATTCACCCTGGGCGTTGCTGAAATTATGGCTAAAGCACAGATGGAAGCGTCTTCATCCTTCAAATTTTTCGAAAGCTTTTTAGCTGTCGCGCTTGTGTACTGGGTTGTTATTGTGTTTTTTACCCGTATTCAGCACCTTTTGGAAATTCGTTTGAATAAGGCTTATTCATGATTAAAGTACGCAACTTAAGTAAAAGTTTTGCAGATAATGTTGTTTTAAAATCCATTGATTTTGACGTTTTACCCGCTGAGATAGTGGTGATTATTGGTCCTTCCGGTACAGGGAAGTCAACGTTGCTGCGTTGTTTAAATTATCTCGAAACACCTGATACGGGTAGTATTGAAATTGGTCGGGTTAACGTTGATGCGAAAAATGCAACGACAAAGCAGATAACCTGCCTGCGTAAACAAAGTAGCTTTGTTTTCCAAAATTATTCTTTATTTGCCAATAAAACAGCCCTGCAAAATGTTGCAGAAAGCTTAATAGTCGTCTCAAAAATGGCTAAAAATGAAGCATTGAAAGAAGCTGAAAGTATATTACGCCAGGTCGGACTTGCTGAAAAAATGGATCAGTATCCCTCACAGCTTTCTGGCGGTCAGCAACAGCGGGTTGGTATTGCTCGGGCGATGGCCTGCCAAGGCGAAGTGATATTATTTGATGAACCCACTTCCGCACTTGATCCAGAATGGGTTGATGAAGTTTTAGCGGTTATGAAACAGTTGGCGCAACAAAAACAAACCATGATCGTGGTTACGCATGAGATGCAGTTTGCCCGCGAAGTAGCTGATAGAGTTATCTTTATGGAAGGCGGTAGTATTGTTGAGCAGGGAACAGCAAAACAGATCTTTGAGAATCCACAACACCAACGCACCAAAGAATTTGTTGCCCGTTCAACAAAATCAGATCTTTCTGTGTTCGACTCAGGCACTGTTAA
>JBATHQ010000394.1:0-2025 GCA_049667005.1 Psychromonas sp. | reverse complement strand
GCCGAAATGGTATTAAGAAACAGTAAAAAAGGACAGTTTTGGGGATGTCGTAATTACCGAGGTAATGAACCGACTAGTTGTAAAAATAGCATCGACCACCGGGAAATTAAGTGGCCGGCATTAAATGCGGTGCAATAAATTGGCCTATTGTCATCTTTTAGTTTTAGCCGCTTTGAAGACTGTATTGCCAGAGAGCAGCACAAAAACTCGCCATTTTAATCTATCGCTTGCTTATATTTTGAGGCCAATAGAAGCTTTATTAGCGAGTTTTATCAAATATCAGGCTAATGGTAATGTTTAATTAGTTGTGCGGCTCTAATAGCTGATTCAGTAAATAAATCCGACCACTGCTCACCATTAATGACATCTGCCACTTTCATCAAATTGGGGTGTTCGCTTTGGTTTTCTAATGCAATCGCGTCCCTGACCACCTCTTTGATTAATTCTTTTGCAACATTATTGATGATCAGATCATGCTCTATATCGTCCATCAAGTTATTGATAGTCGCATTGCTAATTTGCGCTGGGGTAAAACTACTCATATTGACATCCTCACTGCTGAGCGACGATGATAACCTGCGATTAAGTCGTCGCATTGTAGCGCCTCTAATAACCGGGCTGCTATTATACCATATATGGACCCTCTCCGATTGCAAGACAATTTAGATCGTTGAAATAGAGGTCATTGCAGCCATATATTCGGCTTTTTTATGAGGTATTATTGGTACCTCTAGCCCTAATGGATTTCCGCCCCTATTACCTCATCAATTCCGCGGCTTATTATAGCCCTTGGTATAAAAAGGTTTCCTATAGGGCAGTGCTGAACTGTATCCCATCAATCTCTATTCTCTAGCAATATTACAGGGTGTTAAACTTTCTTATCTATTAATTAACGCTTCTAACTTATTGTCGCTTTGAACTTATAGTATTCTTGATAATGCAACATAGCCCATGCCATTCTTGCCATCTTGTTAGCTAATGCAACTGTCGCATTATTGTAGTTACTCCGCTCTTTTAGTTTTTTAGCCCACACGCTAACTTGATCTGTTTTATTATCGCAATGCCGTAAAGCTGACCTTGCCCCATTAATAAGCTGTGTTCTTAAATAGGTGTTTCCGCGTTTAGAAATACCTAGCAACGTAGGCTTTCCTCCCGTTGAATGTTGCCTAGGAACTAGCCCTAACCAAGCTGATACGTGACGGCCACTTTTAAAGGCTTTACCGTCTCCGATACCGGCATAAAGTGCACTGGAAATGAGAGGACCAATACCATGCATTGTCGTAAGTCGCTGGCAAACTACGTTTTCTTTGCTTATCACCATTATTTCTTTATCTAACAATGCTATTTTTTGAATTAAGTCGTCTAACTCTTCTCTTAAACCTAAAAAATAACGTCGAGCGGATGCGCTTAACTCATTCTCTGCATCCTCTAAAAATATCGGTAAGTTTTTCTTTAAATGAGCCAACCCTTTAGGGATAACTAGACCATATTCAGCGAGTAAGCCTCGTATTTGATTGCTTAATGCAGTTCTATTATGTACAAGCCTTTCCCTTATCCGATGCACCATCTGTATATCTTGTTGTTCCAGTGATTTTAAAGGTACAAAACGCATGTTATTACGTTGAGAGGCTTCAGCAATTGCTTCGGCATCGTTATAATCATTTTTATTACCTTTGCGATATGCTGTTATAAATTGTGGTGCAATCGCTTTAACTTTATGACCACAACGTATAAGAACACGCGACCAATAATGTGTACTACCACAAGCTTCCATAACGACAATACAAGGTGATAAATTAGAAAAATATTCAAACACCTTTTTCCGTGTTAACTGTTTTTTCTTTAATACCTTGCCTGATTCATCCATCCAAATTAAATGAAAAGCTGACTTTGCGATATCTAACCCGATTGTTATAGTATTCATGTGACCCTCTCTATTTTTCTGTATATAGAATGTTTAACACTACTATATTGGCTCATTTGAAGCCGTAAGTGGAGTGGAGAGGGTCCATACCATTAATTCCA
>JBATHQ010000393.1:0-3062 GCA_049667005.1 Psychromonas sp. | reverse complement strand
GCAGCTGGTTTCTTCGAACGTCCTGAAATTCGTGTGACAGCTTCATATGTTGATTGGAGCGAAGATCTGGATAATTATTCAGTTAGTGTAGCCGATGATGCCAGCACCATGGGTGAAGGCGGTGAATTTATTCTTGGTATGCAGATGGAAACGTGGTTTTAATCAATACGCTCATATAGTTAGCTTGCTGTAACAACAGCTATAAGAGTGTGTATTACGGTGGTCTGGTACCACCGTATTTAATTTAACTTTGTTTAATATTGTATTAGCTCTACGCGTAAAAAAATGGCTAAATAAATATTTAAACCCGTCTCAATTAACTGCTCGAGAGTCCCTCATTAAAAGGATAAAATAAATTGTCTACTCTCCAAGAAAAAATTAAAAGTTTAAAAACACTGACAAAATGGATTAGATATATTCTTTATGCGCAGATTTTGATTGCGATTCTATCAATTATATTTGGATTTTTAGAGCGGCAATTATTATTAGATTTTCAAGCGGGAATTTATACGTCGATTGAGGCCGCTTTTGCCGATGGTGAGTTAGCAATTATGTTGTTGCAGGGGGTAGGTATCGCCTCGCTTATTGCTTTTATGGCTTCAGCGGTATTAATTATTAAGTGGATTTATCGCGCAAACTTTAATGTTCGTCACCTCGGTGCAACCAATATGAGTTATACGCCTGCTTGGTCTATTGGTTATTATTTTATCCCTATCTTTAATTTATGGAAACCTTATCAGGCAATGAAAGAGATTTGGATGACGAGTAAAAATATCTTTGATGGGCAATTAACTAAAACACCATTAATATTACCCCTCTGGTGGGTGTTGTGGCTCAGTTCTAATATATTAAATCAATCTGTTTTTCGACTATCAGCTAAGGCCGTCGAACTATCCGAATTAATGAACCTTAATATGTTGTCACAGATTTCTAATTTGATAGATATTCCGCTTGCATTGGTGACATTGGCAATCATAAATAGTATTTATCGAGTGCAAAGTGACAGCTAATAATTGTTTATTTGACTGGCAATAATAAGTGTCAGTCAGTTTGGCTAAAGACCTTTCCCCATTAATTACTTGAACATTTGTAGGGCACATTCTCGTATGGCTTTAGCTACGAGTTAATGTCTGCATAAAGAGAAATTTTATCATTTCTTAATTATCCTCGATTATTTTAAAAAGACAAAGCACCAAAAACTGTTTTCTACCGATTTGCGCCTAGTGCTTCTTCTAAATTTGACTGGCTTTAGCGAGTTAATTTAGTGGGAGTTGTTCATTTAACCGGACTATGTGCTCGAGCGACTAAATAAACAGTTTAGGATTTCAATACTTGCTAACACGTTTACTTTGTCCGGTTAGTATAACTATAGTGTGGATTCTCGAATCAATGAGGAACTGCTCCAAGTTTTTACTGGTATCAAGGACGAAGAATTGCCCTCAGATAAAAAATCAGGAAGGCTAGATACTGCTCTCGTCGTCCAGATCGTCGCCCAAGTTGCTAACGTAACTAAGTCTTCACGCATAAGTTGTTCGCTATTTGAGCGTGTTTTATGGGGTGCGGGATTTATCCCGCCTTTAGCATAATCAGGAGGGCTGAAAGCCGGATGCGCAGAGCTTATCCGCTCATAACTCTAGACGCTCGTATAATTCGCTCTTTGGCTTGAGGGCTTTACTCACCAGTAAACAGATATATTTTATAAAATACCTGAGAACTTATGGGTGGTTACTTAGGAATTTTTGCAAAATAATTTTCTCTAAATTATTTCCAAAAAGCCCTAAGTGACAGGCTATTTTGAAAACAAAAGATTAAGTGATTTTGAAGCCGATCCTTAGTTAACAAAAATCCCCAGCTAAGTGCCAGGGATCCTTATTTTTTATATTACTGTTATTTTTTTAAGCAGTTGCTGTTTTATCACTTTTCTTAAGGAACGCATAACTAAAGCCAGTGACAGCTGTACCCGCGGCAATGGCTGCTAAGTACAATAGAACAGGGCTAATTGCACCTGGAATAAGTAGTACAAATAAACCGCCATGAGGAGCAAGTAATTGCGCGCCGAATAACATAGATAGTGCGCCAGTTAATGCTCCACCTGCCATACAACATGGGATAACACGCATTGGATCTTTCGCTGCAAAAGGAATCGCACCTTCAGAGATGAAACATAGACCTAATACAAAAGAGGCTTTACCTGCTTCGGCTTCACTGTCGATAAATTTAGATTTAGCTAAAAATGTTGCTAGACCCATGCCCAGTGCTGGCACCATACCTGCTGCCATAATTGCTGCCATCGGTGCGTATGTTTGTGATGCTAATAGACCAACACCAAAGGTATAAGCTGTTTTATTAACTGGACCACCTAAATCGAAACACATCATTGCGCCAAGTAGCGTACCCAATAAGATAGCATTTGCTGAGCCCATATTAGCAAGGAACTCTGTTAAGCCCGCCATGATTGCGGAAACTGGCCCACCAACAATATAAATCATGACCAAACCGGTTATTAAGCTGGCAAAAAGTGGAATAATTAAGATAGGTTTAAGCGCATTCATTGAATCCGGTAAATTAACTTTATCGGCAATAAATTTAGCTGCGTAACCTGCTACAAAACCGGCAATAATACCGCCAAGGAAACCCGCGCCTGTTGAGCTTGCTAACATGCCGCCAATTAAACCAGGTGCAAGACCCGGTCTGTCAGCAATCGAAAAGGCAATAAAACCAGCTAAAACAGGGATCATTAACGCAAAGGCGGAGCCGCCACCAATGGTCATTAAAGCCGCCGCTAAAGTGCCTTCTTCTTTAAAGGCTTCGATACCAAATACAAAAGAGAGGGCGATTAATAAACCACCCGCAACAACGACTGGTAACATATGTGATACCCCGGTCATAAGGTGCTTGTATGCGCCAGTTCTTTCTGTTTCTTGAGTTGCACCAGCACTATTACTTTGATGATGGTAAACAGTGGCTTGTGCAAAGGCATTATTGATTTCTTGTTCCGTTTTTTTAAGCGCTAAACCTGTGCTAGTTTTGTATAATTTTTTACCTTCAAAGGGGGCTAAATC
>JBATHQ010000392.1:0-2741 GCA_049667005.1 Psychromonas sp. | reverse complement strand
ATAGACCAGCATCCCTTGGCCCACAGAGGAATAATTAGTTGAACGCTTTTTTTTAGCCAATTTAAGTGTAATATCTTTTTATCTTATCTATCCATTGCAGGTGCTTTATGTCTTTACCTACTTTTATCAACCTCTACAAAGAGCTGATTGCCATCCCCTCTGTCAGCTCTACTGATCCATCATGGGATCAAAGTAATTTAAAGGTTATCAATCAGCTTGCCAGTTGGTTAGAAGAGCTGGGATTTAAGAATGAAATAAAAGCGGTTACTAATGTGCCCGGTAAATATAATTTAATCGCCACATTAGGTGAAGGTGACGGCGGGTTACTGTTAGCCGGACATACCGACACTGTCCCCTATGATCAGGGTCAATGGTTAACTGACCCTTTTACCGTAGTCGAAAAAGATAATCGCCTGTATGGCTTGGGCACGATCGATATGAAGGGTTTTTTTGCCTTTGTGATTGAAGTGTTAAAAGAGTTGGATTTAAAAAACCTAAATAAACCCCTGCGTATTTTAGCCACGGCCGATGAAGAGACCACCATGTCAGGCGCGCAGCAGATCGCAGAGCAAAAAAGTATCAAACCCGATTATGCCATTATCGGAGAGCCGACCGGGTTAGTGCCCGTGGTGAGGCATAAAGGGCATATGTCCGAAGGTATCCGCATTACCGGCAGAAGCGGGCACAGCTCAGATCCAGATAAAGGCCTTAACGCCATTGAAATAATGCACCTGGTCCTTGGCGAATTAAAAAAAGTACAGCAGCAATTTAAAGACAAATACCACAATCCGCACTTTGATGTGCCCTATCCAACTCTTAATTTCGGTGCGATAAACGGCGGTGACAGCCCCAACCGAATTTGTGGTTGCTGTGAACTGCACATTGATATGCGCCCTATTCCCGGGATCACCACCACAGAGCTATTTATTACCGTGAAACAAGCTCTATCGGAAATTGATAAACGCTATCCAAACAGTGTGGAGATCTTCCATCTGCATGAGCCGATTCCTTCATACCAATGCCCGCTGCATTCCGATCTTATCAATAATGCGGAAATTTATACCGGCAACAAAGCGCAGAGTGCTAATTACTGTACCGAAGCGCCATTTATTCAAGAACTTGGGTGCGATACCATCGTACTGGGACCGGGTCATATAGCACAAGCCCACCAGCCGAATGAATATTTAGATCTCTCCTTTGTTAAACCCACCAAAGAGGTGATTAAAAAATTAATCAATCGCTACTGTATGAGTTAAGTTAAGTAATATTATCAAGAATTATCTATTTTTGTGATGCAGCGTTGACTGCACCCATTAATGTGATAGTTTATTCACTTTGTTTTATTAATTATGCAATTTCATGGCTAGTTCAGGGGACATATGACAGAAGAATATTCAAATTTACGTGGTAACGTCAGTTTATTAGGGCAATTACTTGGTAAAAGTATCGGGAGCCACCTCGGTGAAGCGTTTCTGGATAAAATAGAAACCATCCGTAAACTCTCTAAATCTTCTCGTGCCGGGAATAAAGAAGATGGTGTTGCACTTGTCGACATGTTAACCCATCTTTCCGATGATGAATTAGTACCCGTTGCCCGTGCATTTACGCACTTTTTAAATCTGGCCAATATCGCGGAACAGTTTCACGGTATTTCCCGTCATTGTGACAGTGGTGTTTGCTCGCCGGATCCGATTAAAAAATTAATCGCTAAATTAAAAAATGCAAATCTATCAAAAGCAGAGATGCAAAAGAGCGTTAATGAATTAAAAATGGATATGGTGCTGACCGCTCACCCCACCGAAATAACACGCCGTACACTTATCCATAAGCACATTGCCATTAATGACTGTTTAAGTTATTTGGAACTTAGCGACATTTCCGATAAAGAGCGTGACCTGTTATTCGACCGTTTAGAGCAGTTAATCAGCCAGGCTTGGCATACCAATGATATACGCCAAAAGCGCCCGACTCCGGTAGACGAAGCTAAATGGGGCTTTGCAACCATCGAAAACAGTTTATGGAAGGCAGTCCCGCAGTTTATTCGCGATCTCGAAGCTGAATTAGAGAGCGGTTTAGGACTATCATTGCCACTTGAGGCATCGCCAATCACCTTCACCTCATGGATGGGCGGAGACCGGGACGGTAACCCTTTTGTTACTGCAAAAGTCACTCAGGAAGTGTTATTGTCGAGTCGCTGGGTAGCCGTCAGTTTATACCTTAAAGATATTAAACAGCTCACCGATGAGTTATCAATGGATAACTGTGATGATGCGTTACGCGCTGTTGTGGGTGAAGAGGCAGCTGAACCTTATCGCGCTATATTGCGTAAATTACGCGCAGAGTTAAAAGAAACATTAACCTCACTGAGTGCGACCCTGCAACATCAGCAGAGTGATGCCAAAGATATCATCACTTCCACCAAGCAGTTAAAAGAGCCTTTGTTATTATGTTATAACTCGCTTAAAAACATGGGTATGAACTGCATTGCAAATGGTTTGATTTTAGATATTTTACGCCGTCTAAACTGTTTTGGTATTAACCTGCTGAAGTTAGATATCCGTCAGGATGGAGAGCGCCACGGTAATACGCTATCGGAATTAACGCGTTATTTAGGTCTTGGTGACTACAATGCCTGGAGTGAATCCGATAAGCAGGCCTTCTTATTACAGGAATTAAACAGTAAACGCCCGCTTTTCCCGACCAATTGGACCCCTTCGGCAGAAGTACAGGAAGTTTTAGAT
>JBATHQ010000391.1:0-4631 GCA_049667005.1 Psychromonas sp. | reverse complement strand
GAATTAATGCTGCTTTATGTCATATTTTGCCCGGCGGTATCGATTGTTAATTTACACCGCAACCTGCATTATATTTTCAATTACTTTGAATTAGTAAAACGCAGTTATTACTTTTAACTTTCTTTTCAGTGGATTGGTAAGGACCAAAGAATGTCGGTTAGCCGTCAACGGAAGATTAAGCTAAGTGCAGCAGCAGAGCAAGTTATTAAGCTACATCGTAGCGTGCGTTCGGGCAATTTATACCCAAACTAGGACAAGATAAATGACTCAACAACACTTGAAAAAGGAATAACAAATTCAAGTGTTGTTTTTTGATTTTACATGCAAGCGAGTCTCTGAATCTCTTCAAGTAGTTTAAGTATAAGCGGGCAGTTTAATGTGCAGTAAATTACAGATCGATGGAGAGATGAACTCTTTAAGTGAGGTAAATTTATAATCTGCTATGCCGAAGCTCGGGTTATTTTCCTGGCCAGGCTCTGGAACGCATACACCTATCATTCTCGCGGCTTTGGCGGCTAATAAACCATTCACCGAATCTTCTATTGCCAGACATTGCTGTGCTTCAACTTTTAATTGGCTTGCCGCCTGTAAATAAACTTGTGGATGAGGCTTGCCAAGCGGCAAATGTTCTGCCGAGACGGTAACGCTGAAATACTGATTTAGATTGAAAATCTCCAGCACCGCTGCAATCAACCGGGAAGGGGACGAGGAGGCCAGGCCAATTTTAAGATCTGTTGTCGCTAACCATTGCAGGGTATCAAGTACGCCGGGCAGTAGTTTGCCGTTACGCTTAATTTGTTCGATCACTTCATCGAGTATTGCGTCACAAAGCGCCTGCTTGCAGGCAGGATCAAGACCACAATGTGTTATCCAATGCTGCGCAATCTCATCAATACGCAAGCCTGTACTTTGGTAGGTCTGCTGCAAGGTGATATTACCGCCAAAGCGGGCTACCGCATTGACCTTGGCCTGACGCCAGAAAGGCTCAGAGTCAACGATGACTCCGTCCATATCGAAAATGATTGCCTTAATCACAAACTACTCCTCTATTTTTTTTGATAATGTGTTTGGCTCATTTTTCTTTAGGAGGTAAGCCAGTTTTTATTTGCATTATAGGGTAATATCGAATCTCTTTGGAACAGTTTTCCTTTGTGCTCGTTTACAAGGGCACATTGCTCGCCCGCAGCGAGTTTAAGAGCGATTTCTATCGCATGTTTAGTCATCTCCTGAATAGGTAAGTCGATTGAACTCAGCCTAGGATGAGAAAAGCGAGCCATCGGACTGTTGTCGATGCCGGCAACGGAAACCTGTTCAGGCACTTGAATTCCTGCATCGCTTAATGCTTTTAATGCGCCCAACGCCATCTCATCATTAAAAGCGAGTAAAGCGGTAAAAGACTGTCGACTGTCAATCAATTCCTGACAAGCATCATAACCATCCTGAAGACCGTAGTTCGCTTCTTTAACAAGCTGTCGGTTGAAGGGAATGGCGTATTTCTTAAGTGCTGCCAGATAGCCTGCAAACCGGGCGTCATTTGAGGGTCTGCCAGATGCACCGGTAATACAGGCTATTTTTCTATGACCATAGCTTATCAGGTGGTCCATCATTATCTTGACAGCACCCGCTTGATCAAAGGTAACACTGTGAAAAAGTGGCTCCGATAGTTCGCGGTGGATCAATACTAATGGTACTGTTAACTGCTGTTTTAATTTTTGCAGTTGCTGTACAGACATTTTACGACTGTGCAGTACGATCGCATCACAGCGGTGATCTTCCAGGCGGAGAATAGCCTCATATTCCCGTTCGCAATCATTATGCCCATCTGTGACGATCAGTTCTTTGTTAACCAGTTCAGCGCTGGCGGAAGCTTGTTTTATTAAGGTACCTGTGTAGGCACCTTGAAAGTCGGATAGCACCAACCCAATACTGTTAGTCTGGTTGCGTGCAAGAGCCTGCGCCAGGCTATTAGGACGGTATCCAAGTTGATCCATGGCAGCCTTGACAGCATCTTGAGTAGATTTTTTGACCTGTCCGGTGCCATTTATTACCCGCGAGACGGTGGTTTTTGATACCCCGGCTAAGTTGCAGACATCAATAATAGTACTCATTTATTCCCTATTTTTTGAATGGTTAGGATGATTGGAAACACAGATTATATTGGAGGTTGTCATCATTGGGTATACAACTTTGCTCAGTCATAAAAAAGATTACTTTCCTTCAGTATTATGATTATTCTTTACATTGATTATAACAGGTTCTAATAATCCAACTTCACATTTTATAATAAAGAAAAGGACTCAAGTTGTTTAAACTAAAGTCCTTTTGCTTAAGCGTCTATTATAAAACTTCCCCATTGCTTTGAATTACCTGTTGATACCAGGCAAAACTTTTTTTACGGCTGCGTTCCATCGTACCTGTGCCGTCATCATGACGGTCTACATAGATAAAGCCGTAACGTTTGCGATACTCACCCGTTCCGTAAGAAACGCAGTCAATACAGCCCCAAGGCGTGTATCCCATCAGATCAACCCCATCGAGTGTCACTGCTTTTTTCATCTCTTCGATATGCGCTTTTAGATAGTCGATACGGTAGTCATCGTTGATCTCACCGTTTTCTTCAACAACATCTAACGCGCCAAAACCATTTTCTACCATAAAGAGTGGTTTGTTGTAACGTTCATAAAGTTCACATAGTGAGTAACGAATGCCTACGGGATCAATTTGCCACCCCCAGTCAGATGCTTTCACGTATGGGTTTTTAACACTTCCGGTAAATCCGCTCATTGAACCATCATTGGAGTCTTGCGCATCGGCTTTAACGGCAACAGACATATAGTAGCTGAGGCCAACGTAGTCACATACGCCTTCTTTTAAAATTTCAAGATCGCCTGGCTCCATTTGGATGTTATAACCTTTGCGTTCCCAATCTTTTAATGTATAGGCAGGGTATTCACCGCGCATATGCACATCACTAAAGAAGTAGCGGTTGCGCATCGCTTCCTGAGCAAGCATGACGTCATTTGGATCACATGAGTAAGGGTAAATTGGAACCCAGGCCACCATACAGCCGATTTGAAAATCCGGATTGATTTGGTGGCCGAGTTTAACCACTTTTGCACTGGCAACAAATTCGTGGTGAACCACTTGATACATACACTCTTCCGGGTTTTCTTCGACAGTGTAGTCAACGCCAGAGTTAGAGTAGCCCCATAATGGCAGATGCAGATCACGCTGGTTATTGATCTCGTTAAAGGTCATCCAATATTTAACTTTGTTTTTGTAACGGGTCATGACCGTTTCAGCATAACGCACAAAGAAATCCACTAAACGACGATCTTTAAACCCACCGTACTCTTTTGCCAGGTGCAGCGGCATTTCGAAGTGAGACAAAGTGATAACCGGCTCAATACCGTGTTTTAGCAGCTCATCAAATAGATCATCGTAGTATTGCAGACCGGCTTCGTTTGCCACTAACTCGTCGCCTTTAGGAAAAATTCGCGGCCAGTAAATAGAAGTACGGAAACATTTAAAACCCATTTCGGCCAGCAGTGCTACATCGCCTTTGTAATGGTGATAGAAGTCCGTCGCCTGGTGATTTGGATAGTGGTATCCCTCAAGCACGCCATCTGTAATTTGGCGGCGAGTATTAACATCACCACCTGATAGCACGTCCATAATACTTGCGCCTTTACCATCTTGATCCCATGCGCCCTCTACCTGGTGGGCTGCAACTGCGCCCCCCCATAAGAAATTCTTTGGAAATTGATCATTTGTCATTTTCAACTCTCTTTTTTCTTAAAATTTAGTCTTTGGCTTGCAGTTTGCGATGTACTGCGATCAGCTCTTCAATTAATTCACGTGCCAGCATGGAAGTCATGATGTGATCCTGAGCATGCACCATAATTAAATTAACCGGTACTTTACCGCTGCCTTCATCCAGGCCAATTAATGCGGTTTGTACTTTATGTGCGCGTTTGGATGCGGCTGTTGACTCTTCCAGTAAGCCATCAACTTCATCCCATTTACCCGCTTTTGCGGCATAAAGTGCCTGCATCGCACAACTGCGTGATTCGCCGGCATTGATTATCAGCTCCATCACGGTTTCTTCTAGATCTTGAATAGGAGACTCCACTTCTATTGCATCTGCTTGTGTTGTCATAACCATTTTCTCCAGTCATTGTTGCGTTGTATATTTGAGTGAATAGGGACTCCACTTTTTGCAGAGTCCCATGATTTCATAATGATTTAATTAAGTGGGTTGTAAGTCGCCTGTATTACTGTGCGGCAGCTGTTTCTGCTTGTTCTTGTTGTAACAACTCTTCATCTTCTTTTATTAACTCTTTTTCATAGACTTTAAAGAAGGGGTAGTAGAGAACCAAATCAAGTGCGATTAAACCGATAACCAATAAGCCATTACTCATCTGCCAGCCTGCGCCCCAAGCTGCTCCGATAGGTGCAGGTGCTGTCCAGGGGACTAATGAGATCACTTTACCAATCATCTCTGTTTTGACTGCGATAAAGGCAATCGTGGCATTGATCATCGGAACCCCTACAAACGGGATAAACAAGACCGGGTTCATGACGATTGGGCTACCGAAAATAACCGGTTCATTGATATTAAAGAATGTAGG
>JBATHQ010000390.1:0-3174 GCA_049667005.1 Psychromonas sp. | reverse complement strand
ACAAACACACCGACATCGGTGGAACGTTTGCCTTTTGGCACTTCAACTTTGCACAATGCTTGAATAAACTGTTTGGCAGAGCCCATAGGATAATGGGTCGGCAGTGCGCGCACTTCGATATTGTGGTCTTCACTGCTGGCATCAATTAAGCTGCGCATTGCCTCGGGTTTATTGTTTTCTACCCCGATAATGGCTTTTTTGGCACCACAGGCCTCCAACAGGTAACGGATCCCGCCAATCACTTGTACGCAGTGTTCCTGCATCACCAGATCATCACAAGTCAGATAAGGTTCACACTCACAGCCGTTGATCAGCAAGGTTTCGACATCTTTTTTCAGCGTTGAGCGTAGTTTGGTGGCTGCTGGAAATACTGCTCCACCCATACCGACAATGCCGGCATCGGCAATAATATCAATAAGCTGTTCGCGGCTCTGGTAGCTATTATTAAGCTTAATGTCATCAGAGAAGAGATCCTGATCACAGACGAGGTGAACCATTAATTGTTTCCCCCCGCCTGGTATTGCTGCACTGTGTTCGGCAATTTTTTCCACCGTCCCCGACAGCGGCGCATGGATATTGGCACTGCCACCCTGACCGCTGGCAATCAGTTGTCCGGCGGACACTTTATCACCGGCTTTTACCACCGGTTTAGCAGGCGCACCTGAATGCTGCTTAAGTGCTATAAATAATCGTTTCGGATCCGCTAAGCGTAAAATATTACTATTACTGCTTAACTGCTTTTGGCCAACGGGGTGAACACCACCCTTAATCAATTTTTTAGAAAAAAGCATCAGGTTACCTCTTCTCAGCTTAATGCTGGTTTAGGCCAAGCCCAACCATCGTTAAAGATAGGATCTGTTTTATAAACAAAAGCGTCCTGTGGGCAGACTGAAACACACATGCCGCAACCGGTACAAATATCGCTCAACACACCATGCAACTGTTTATTGGCGCCGACAATCGCATCAAAGGGGCATTTTTTAAAACAGCGGGTGCAGCCATCGCATAACTCCGGGTTGATCTCTACCACTTTCGGGAAACTTTTGCTTTCCGAACTGCTTTGCAGCGGAACGCCAAGTAATTTAGATAGCTTCAACGCCAGTGCCTGTCCGCCGGGAGGGCAACAGTCCGGGCCTAATTTGCCTTCACTCATGGCAAGTGCGGCCTGCGCACAGCCCGGGAAACCACACTGACCGCATTGTCCGTTAGGCAGAAGTTCACTGATCGAGTTGACTAGCGGATCCTCTTCTTTGGCAAAAAATTTACTGGCTAAACTCAGTGCAAATCCCATTATCATTGCTAACAGCGGGATACTTAACACGCTTAAAATTTCCATTGTTTAATCCTTCTAGGCAATACCGGCGAAGCCTGAAAACGCCATGGCTAATATACCGGCGGTAATAAAACCGATCGGTGCCCCTTTCATTGCAGGAGGGATGCGGCACAGGTTCATGCGTTCTCTTAATCCGGCAAAAATAACTATCACGATGGTAAAGCCGGCAGCAGAGCCAAAACCGTAGAGCATCGCTTCGATAAAACCTAACTGCTCTCTAATGGTTAATAAGGCAACACCGAGGATCGCGCAGTTAGTGGTGATCAGCGGTAAAAAGATCCCTAATATCTTGTGCAGTTCCGGGCTTTGATAGGCGACCATCATTTCCGTTAACTGCACCAGTACGGCTATTACTAATATGAAGCTGAGCAGACGGAGAAAATCCAGCCCCAGCGGAATGAGTAAGTAGTGGTCTAATACCCAACCCGCCGAGCAGGCTAAGGTCAGTACAAAGGTTGTGGCGATACCCATGCCTAATGCGGAGCCAACCTTATTTGATACCCCCATAAATGGGCACAGCCCTAAAAATTGTGCCAGTACTACGTTATTGACCAGGCTGGTGGTCAGTAGCAGTAACAGGTATTCACTCATCCCTTTCTCCTTTTTTTAGCAGCGAAACGATTCATTCATCATGTGCATTGTGTTGTGCATACTTAAAAGTGTTAATGCGATTTCTGTGCCAAAAAAATATTATCGGCCTGGTGCACCAAGATGGTTTTATTGTCTGACAAACGCCCTAAAAGGGGGCGTATTGAGCACTGTGAGCGAAACAGGAAGGGGGGACATGAATCTTAATATGGCAAAAGCCATCTATTTATTGTGGGTTATTTGATATAGATCATTTGTTTATCTAATTCCGTCATTTTTGAGCTAAAGATCACATTATTGGTATGTTTGTTGCCTTATTAACAGTAGTGGAATGAAAAATTGACGTTGATGCAACAGTTAAGACAATTGTTGCTTTTGTGACAGAGAACGTCGTCTTTCAGTCTTGAGGTAGGGTAGGTAGGTAATTAATTAAGATCGCTTTAATTATAAAGCAAAAGCTCTAAGGGGTAGTGTATGGCAAGTTTAATGAAAAATGACTCAATAGAAAATTTCGGATCCGAGCAACAGTTAAAGGCGTTGCATAAAATCAGTGTTATTTTGAGCCTGTCACTGAATATGGAGCAAACATTACAGCAACTGTTGGGTTGCCTGCATGAGTTAGCCGGCATGCAGTTCGGCATGGTGACTTTGTATAATGAAGATCGCCAGGGGTTATTGGTACAAGCATTACATGGTGCGGATCCTGAAGTTATCCGCGATGCATCGCGAATCAAATACCGTATTAATGAAGGGATATTAGGCTCCGTACAGGCAAAGGGTGAAACACAGGTGATTGCTAAGGTTTCCAAAGATCCGCGTTTTTTGGACCGACTGAGTTTGTATGATTATGATCTGCCGTTAATCTGTGTGCCGTTAGGCAATCGAGACAATCGTGCAGGTGTGCTGGTGGCTCAACCGGTCAATTCCGATGAAAATGAATTAGTTGTAAAAACACGTTTTTTGGAGATGGTCGCGAACTTAATATTGCAGACGTTGCGTTTGTCTGACACGGTACAAAAAGAGAAACAGGTGCTGCAAAACCGCAATGAAATTTTGCAGCGCAGCAGCAAAAATCCGCAGTGCTTCCCGTCTATGGTCGGTGATACCGCGGCTATGCGGGAAATCTTTGAAACCGTCAGACAGGTTGCAAAATGGGATACTACGGTTTTGATCCGTGGTGAAAGCGGCACGGGTAAAGAGTTAATTGCCGGTGCAATTGCCTATAACTCTCCGCGTTCAGATGCGCCTTTTAT
>JBATHQ010000389.1:0-1548 GCA_049667005.1 Psychromonas sp. | reverse complement strand
CCCATAGGGCAGATCAGTAAACATCTCTGGTTGGGCTGATATTATCGGCGCCGCATGCACGCCCTGCCAATCAAGCAGCATTATTGCCAGTACATTACGGTGTTCACCGTCACTTAAGTCCACTTCTCCTGACACTGAGGGCAACAGACCGTGCTCTCGACTTAAGGCTGTCTGCAACGCCTTTTGTGTTTTCACAACGACAATATCTTTATCCAAGCCTGCCAGCAGGAAGTTGATTCCAACCTCGGCAATAACATCTTCTTTCGTCCGACCAATAATTTTATCGACGTTGTTGCGATAATAGTCATATATCCATTGAAAATCCTGCTCTTTAATAGGATGTTGGTAGTAGGCTGATGCGGCAAAGATGATATGAGTTAAACCATAAATTTTGTTAGCGAACTGCTGCTCTGAGAGCTGATCGTCACGACTGTCCGGATAGGTTTTTCTGAATGCGCTGATAAACTCTTCAACAACATCCTGCTCTCCTAATTGACGCAACCAGTAGACTTGATTGGCTAACTGTGCAGCCCAGGCTTCAATCATGGCGGGATCGCTGACGAACCGGGTAAAATCATAACGGCGGATCACCGCACGAAATTTTGCATCTTCACGATGTTTCAGACCGTACTCATTTGCCCGCGCCATTGAACCAAGTAAAGAGACAGCAACGTAAAGGTAGTCCGGCGTCGCTTTGGTCGCAACATAACGTAATTGACTGCGCTCACCGGTTTCATCGGCATAACTGGCAATACGCTTTTTAGAATAAGCGTGAATCTGTTCAGGCGTATAAACTTCGCTAGCAAATTTGTTTAACTGACTGGCTACCCTTGCCATATCTGACCAAACCGTTGCCTTATACTTTTGATCCAGCGTCTGGCGGTACATTCTCAGCCCGTAATGACCGGACTGGTATGCCGGCAAAGTATATAAAAGCCTCTCATACGTATCCCGAATCAGCTGAGCATCTTGCTGAATAGTGGTGGTATTCTCTTTTAAAGCAGTAATTACCTGCTCTTTATTAACAACAGCTGATCCTTGCGCGGAAAGTGTTGTTTCTTTACTGTAGGTAGCGGGCACCAGCAGCAAAGAGAAAAAAAGTAACAGGCTTATCTTTAATAATTTCATCGCATATTCCCTTATTCATTTCATGACCCAGAAGTAGGTAATTATAGGCATTAAGCTATACCCATGTTACTTCAAGATGCAAAATCAGCAAGCCAAATTGCATCCTCAAGTAACATCAGTATAGAATGTAGCCTTGTTATCTTTTTATAGGTTTTTGTAAATGTTTTATTTGTTAGGCGTGACCGTGTTATGGGCCTTTTCTTTCAGTTTAATCGGGGTGTATTTGGCGGGACAAGTGGATGCATGGTTTTCCGTGTTGATACGTATTAGTTTAGCAACCATAGTGTTTTTACCTTTTTTACGCATTCGCCAGGTAGCGGCTAAAACCGCACTAAAACTGATGGCGATTGGCGCAGTACAATTAGGTTTAATGTACGTTTTTTATTATCAATCCTTTTTATTTTTATCCGTCCCTGAAGT
>JBATHQ010000388.1:0-2232 GCA_049667005.1 Psychromonas sp. | reverse complement strand
GCCCGAAGGGTTCGGCTAAAAGCGTTTTACTCTTTGTTGCGAGGAATTTACTTAGAATGACTAAGCTACACACCTCGCGTCGTGATTAAAACGCTTTTATCTCGAACAAAAATTAACCGCGAAAGGTCAACAGACCCTAGTGGTTATAAACAGGTGACCTAAGTTTCTCGTTGATAAAGTGGGTAATTTACCTGGCGGTTTTTTCTCTATTAATAGTTACCAATTACGGTAAATTGAGTTGTGCAGCAACCTGTTTATCGCCCTCTCGTAATAATGCTTTACTTGCGCAACGTAATAGCGCATCAAATGCTAACCTATCCTTTCCAATGAAACAATCCAGGCAATTTGCAAGAAGCTGGTCGTGAATTTGTTGCAATACCGACAAAGCATGTTACGCCAAATCAAAGCAGTCCACACTGTGCGCTAAGAAGAAAAAGACTTTAGCGCAGCGATGGCTCTCATAGGAATGTGGTTGCCCCCCTGACGTTCTGAGTGCGCCAGTAGACTTAAACTGAGCGTTAGGTATTCAGGCAAAAGAGTCGCTTAGGTTATTCTTTTGAAACGCCTTCAAAAATAACGAACCTTGGCGAGTTAATTTAATGGGAGTTGTTCATTTATCCACTATAAATGTGAACTTGATCATTTAACTTGTTTTTTAATAAAACATTATTAATATAAGCATTGGTTTGACGAATTATTCGTTGATAAAGAATCATTCGATTTTATGCAAACTACTCGACTTCAGGGCGGGGTGAAATTCCCCACCGGTGGTATTTTTACAAGCAATTTAGCTTTAGTAAAAGAGCCCACGAGCGCCTAATTGTTATTATTCAATTAGGGTCAAGCAGATTTGGTGAGAGGCCAAAGCCGACGGTTAAAGTCCGGATGGAAGAAGATCGATAACAAACATGATTAACACTATTAAAAAATAGCGGCTAATTTGTCTTGTGGTGAATAAAAAATACTCTTGAGTAAATTGAGTGTTTTTCACCCTATGATATCTTAAACCTGTTTGTTTTATTCTTTGCTGGAAAATATTAAGGAAACTTAATGTACCGCTGTGGAGTAACGTTCTTTCCAAGCTCTGTCTTTATCTCCTTTTTTGTTTAGGAAATGTTATGACAGGTATTATTTTTATCTTTTCTGCGTGTTTACTTTGGGCTGCTGATACACTTATTCGCTATCCTTTACTTTTTGGGGGATCTAGCGCACAACAAATTGTTTTATTTGAACACCTACTTTTAGTCGCAGTCGTTTTAGCTGTCTTTACTGTAAAACGACGTAAACTCAGCTTTATTAACCGCAAAACGATTATTCCATTTGTTGTCATTGGTGTTTTAGGCTCTGCTTTTGGTACTCTTGCGTTTACCGAAGCTTTTTATTTAGCAAATCCTACCGTGGTTATTTTACTGCAAAAATTACAGCCTTTAGTCGCGGTGACTTTGGCTTACTTTTTGTTAAAAGAAGAAATAAGTCCGCGCTTTTTTCTTTGGTTAGGGCTTGCTTTATTAGGTAGCTTATTACTTATTTGGCCTGATTTACAAAATCTTCTATCAATTTTTGAAGAGGGAAATGTTAAAAGTAATAGCAACGTTTTGTGGGGCTATGCTTTAGCTTTATTTGCAGTTATTAGCTGGGGGAGTGCAACTGTTTTTGGTAAAAAACTCAGTACTCAAGGTGTTGATAGCATTGATTTAATGGCCGGGCGTTTTAGTTTTGGTCTGTTAGGTATGTTACCTTTTGTGTTTATGGCACCAAGCTTAATCACAACCATCGAACTCAGTATTTTACAAAAAATTCTGATCCTTGCTGTTATGTCTGGTTTGATTGGCATGTACTTTTATTATCAAGGTTTAAAACGTATACCTGCTCATTGGGCTACTTTAGTTGAGATGCTTTTTCCTGTTGCCGCTATCTTTGTAAACTGGTTATTTTTAAATGTAGAAATTACTCAAATTCAAATCTTAGGGGCAGTTACACTCGTCATCGCCAGTACGATGGTACAGTTTCGTTTACCTGTAAAGAATGAAATTGGAGTTGTGTAATAATGACTACTCTATAATGCAATGCAAACTAAGTAAGTAATCGTGCATAAGTTTCCCGGAATAATATTCGAGAGTCTTTCATTGAGTGCATAGCAAGACAATGTGGCTACAATATTCCCCTGCCATTTTTCTTGTAGTGAATAACTGTTTTAGCAAGGAAAATCATGGAGCGACAAATTGGTCAGGA
>JBATHQ010000387.1:0-9329 GCA_049667005.1 Psychromonas sp. | reverse complement strand
GCGGCAGAATGCAGTCGGACGATCGACAATTACTGCCCAGAGCTAAAAAATGGATTGACGCTATTCACAAAAAGTTTGAATACAAATCTTTGAGTGAATTAGAAGTGCCGTTTATTCCCGACGAAAGTGTTCGTAAGATGCTTTAACATCCAGCCACTGAATATGAAAACATTAATAAAACCGCGCTTAGAAAAAAGCCGGTTTTATTAATTATAAAATCAGATTACAGCCGGATAATAATCAATCTTGCTGCTCAAAAGTAAGCATAACTATTTTTTCAATCACAAGCCTGCATTGTCCAAGAAAAGACCTTGCTGCTTTTCATTTTTCCTACCTGATTTAATCAAGTGCAATGGTATTTTTTATCAATATTGGAATGACCAAAGCTGTCTCGCATACTAAGTTTCTGCTGGTTCCAGCCAGGTGGATTGAAAGTCAAACCAACCTAAATTATTCAACTGTATTCCGTGCGCCTGTGCAGGGCCTTTTAAACGCATCCAATGGTGGAATAGCGGCTGCAGCCAGCCGGACTGGATCACTTGCCAGGCCAGTACTTCCGAGTCTAACTGCCCGGCACGCCAAGCTTTATGCCATTGCTCAAGTTGTTCGTTATCTCCACCGGTGATCGACTGACGAAGTAACTCCATTCCAAGCAGCCAGGCTCCGACATGCCAGGTTTCAGGTACCGGAAAGTTAACCGTGCCTAACCAGATATCAACGTCAGCGTCGCCGAGTGCCCAACGTGGGTAATCGAGCTCGACAGTCACCAGCTCTATATTCTCTCTGGCTAATATGACTTTCATTACCTGAGCAAGCATCGGGAACTCAGGATGCTGTTGGTGATAGCCCAGACGCAGCGTTGCGATTTTCTGTTCTTGAGAACCTTTACTTTTGAGATTAAAAGGACTCTTTGATTGTGATGCCCCCATCTCGTGGCACCAGCTGGGCAAAACACTGGCGGCAGGCACCCATAAATGGCGGATCGAGGGGCTTATGTGCTGAGCAATAAGATAAGGATTGAGCAATTCATGTAACCAACGGCGTTGTGCTAATGATTGCCAGCACGATGAACGGCTGTCACAGAGTAAAAAATAACCGCCTTGTTCTAAAAACATCTCTTTAAATAAATCAGAAGCGCGACCAGTAATACCCGCAGCTGCGCCTGAGGCATATTCATTATCACTCAGACTTGAACTGAGCCACATTGCTGTATCACTGTTAATGGATGGTGTTACCTCTGCTTGGGGAGTGCCAGTGCGAGAATGAGTGGTTGTTTGTTTTGCAGAATGGTCAAGAGTATTACTCAGTTCCGGCCACATTAAGACTTCGACCTCATCTAACAAAGCGCGCAGGCCAAAATACCCATCAAAGGCTTTCAGGCGCAGATGCCATTGATCATTATCAACCACCCGATAAGGACCTGTACCAACGGGAAAAGAACAAAATTCTAATCTGCTTCCATGATCAGCTGGCAGAATAAGCGCCGCCAGGCTGGCAAGCAGCATAGGGAATAGAGGATCCGGGTCCGACAGGCTGAACTCAACAATCAACGGCCCTGATTCTTTTACTGTTTGCAGATGAGAAAATAGAGGCAGCGCCGCCGCACGTTTAAGCGAAGCAACCACGTCCGTTGCAGTTAGCTCTTTACCATCGTGGAACTGCACCGAAGGGCGCAGATAAAAACGCCAATGCAGTGGATCTATTTGCCGCCAGTGGTGTGCTAAGCAAGACTCGACTTCCCCCTTTTCCTCTTTTATACGTGTCAGTCCATTAAAAATTTGCCGAAGCAAATGGTGTTCCGAGCGGCGCAGAGGCGTACCGGGATATAAGTTCAGTATGGGCCGGTAATAGGGGACCCGCAGCACCTGCTGATCGGAACGGATAGTAAACCCCAGGCGCCCTTTAAGCAGTGGTGCAATCAGATATTTCTCCTCGCCAAGCAGCCTGACCGCATCGGCAAAACGCCCGGATTCCAGAAGCTGATCGGCTTTGTCACTGAGCAGTTGCTGTTCATTTTTTAATAACTGCAAGGCAGAACGTTTTCCCCGTCCCGATTCAGACTGCCAGGAGATCCAGCCCTGCTGCTGCATTTTCAATAAGAGATTGCGCATATGGCGTTTACTGCAGTAGAGCTGATCGGCGAGCTCCTGCAGGGTGGTATCCAGCGGCTGAAAACCATGGCGATGCAGCAGTTTCAGATACTGTTGTTCCAGACGTTGAGAATGCATAAAAGAGGAACTCCTTTTTCGAAAAGACAGCAATTTTTAATTACCTCAATTTAGTGCATTGTTACTTCACCGGCAAGTTTTATCACAGCATGCCGAGAATTTGCCGAGCACCGCAGAGTATCAGCCGGCTGCACTGAACAATAGTATTTAAGGAGTACCACCCATGAACAAAGTAATCAATAAAGACACCAAAGTATGTATGTCCCTGGCCGCCAGACCGAGTAATTTCGGTACCCGTTTCCACAATTATTTATATCAGGCGCTTGACTTGGATTATTTGTACAAAGCTTTCACAACCAAGGATTTAACAGCCGCCATTGGCGGAGTAAGAGCGCTCGGTATTCGTGGCTGCGCGATATCTATGCCATTTAAGGAAGAGGTTATCGCGCTGGTGGATGAATTGGACCCGTCAGCTAAGGTAATCAATTCAGTGAATACCATAGTTAATGACGATGGCTATCTTAAAGCCTATAACACTGACTACATTGCTATTGCGACTCTGTTAGCACAATACCAGGTGAACAAAGATCTTGTCTTCGCATTAAAAGGCAGTGGCGGTATGGCAAAGGCCGTGGCCTGTGCGCTAAAAGATGCCGGTTTTTCTAACGGTTACATCGTTGCCATTGATGAAGACACGGGTAAGAAATTAGCGGAACTCTGTGGTTATCAGTGGGTCCCCGATACACAAGGGCTGCAGGCCGATCTGCTGATTAACGCAACACCGATTGGCATGTCCGGAGGCCCGGATGAAAACGTGCTCTCTTATACTGAAAGTGAAGTGGATAATGCACAGATTATCTTTGATGTTGTTGCGCTGCCCGCAATTACCCCATTGATCCGTTATGCAAAATCAAAAGGAAAAACAGTGATCGCCGGCAGTGAAGTTTTTGCATTGCAGGCGGTAGAGCAATTTGCCCTGTATACCGGTATCCGCCCTAGTCCAGAGCTGTTTGAACAAGCGGCAAAATATTCCAGAAGTTGATTTTAATTAAGTCCCTCTTTTCAGTGTTGCCCAGCGTTGGCATTGCTGAAGAGGTAACTCCCACAATAAAATAAAGGTACACATTATGAGTAAACGTATTGTTGCGATAACAGCCTGTCCTACCGGCGTGGCACATACCTTCATGGCTGCAGAGGCGCTAATGTTAGAAGCTCAAAAACGTGGCGACTGGATTAAGGTTGAAACCCGAGGATCCGTTGGCGCTAAGAACACTTTAACCGCAGACGAGATAGAACAAGCTGATGTGGTTATTATTGCTGCAGATATCGAATTAGATTTAGCGCGTTTTTCTGGCAAAAAAGTCTATAAAACCAGTACCGGCAAAGCACTTAAAAAAACCGTCCAGGAAATGGATAACGCGTTAGCCTGCGAGCAACGTTATGTGAATAGCAGCCAGGGGAATAATGAGGGGGAAAATATGGCACTGGGAGGACTGTATAAACATCTGATGACCGGGGTTTCCCATATGCTGCCCCTGGTGGTAGCAGGCGGTTTATGCATTGCGCTTTCTTTTGTCTTTGGGATTGAAGCTTTTAAAGAACCTGGGACGCTTGCAGCGGCTTTAATGGAAATAGGGGGTAAATCGGCATTTGCTTTGATGGTACCTGTTTTAGCTGGATTTATTGCTTTCTCAATAGCAGACAGGCCCGGTTTGGCGCCAGGGCTTATCGGTGGAATGCTTGCAAGCAGTAGCGGTACCGGATTTTTAGGCGGGATTGTTGCCGGTTTTATTGCCGGTTACTCCGCTAAGTATATAGCGAAAAAAGTGATCCTGCCCAAGAGCATGGAAGCATTAAAACCTATCTTGATTATTCCCTTATTCGCGACATTGATCACCGGTTTATTGATGATCTATGTGGTCGGGGCGCCAATGTCCGCAATAATGCAGGGTTTAACAAACTTTCTATCCAGTATGACCGCTACTAATGCTATTTTTCTAGGTCTTATTCTGGGGGCGATGCAAGGTTTTGATCTTGGCGGTCCGGTTAATAAAGCAGCCTATACCTTTGGCGTCGGTTTATTAGCTTCACAATCTTACGCACCAATGGGCGCTATTATGGCTGCCGGTATGGTACCTGCTATCGGTATGGGAATCGCGACCTTTGCTGCTCGCAGAAAATTTAACCTGGCCGAGCAGGAAGCGGGAAAAGCCTCTTTTCTTCTCGGTTTGTGCTTTATCTCTGAAGGCGCTATTCCGTTTGCTGCGCGTGATCCTATGCGCGTCATCCCCTCAACTATAGCGGGGGGGGCATTAGCTGGTGCACTATCTATGTTTTTCGGTTGTTATCTGATGGCCCCCCATGGCGGACTATTTGTACTGGCGATTCCTGGTGCGGTTGGCAACGTTGCGATGTATCTTGTCGCCATTACTGCCGGCAGCCTCCTTTGTGGATTAATGTATGCTTTCCTAAAACCAGAAGAAATGCTGCAGACAGCATAAATCTAACTGTTATCAGCAAAAAACGGCATGTAAATGCCGTTTTTTACTATCGCTAGGTAATCGCAGGCGAGTTTTAAAAATTATGCTCTAACGATTTTTTACCTGCTGCAGAATAAAATCACGAAATACCTGATTAGCCCTGGACAGGTAGCTATCACGTCGCCATGCCAGACTGAGATCGATACAAAAAGGCTCGACAAAGGGACGGGTGACTATCTGATCATCATCCTGGATGGCCACCTGCCACATCGCAGAGATAGCGTAACCCTTACGAATAACCGACTTTATCAGGGGGAGAAGGTTACTGGTAAAGGCAATTTTGGGACTTAATGCCTCCTGGCTACTGATTTTTTTAATCAATGTATGATGAAAATAGCTTTTCCCAAAGAGCACCAGTTCATGCTCCAGAAAGTCTCTATATTCTATACGCTCCTTCGCTGCCAAAGGGTGATCAGCTGCCATGCAGACCATCATCTCCTCTTTAATTAACTTGCCGCTTTCTAATTCGGGCAGTAAATCTTTATCAGCAATAACACCTAATTCTAACTCACCATCTAATAATTTCTGACGGATATTGCGTGTGCCGCTATCAATAATATTTATCTGCAGCGCCGGATACTGATGTTTAAAGGCCATTAATAAAGGCGGAAAGAAATAGGAACCGAGCATGGTCGGGACGCCGATTTCAACCTCCCCCTGAACCAGACCTTCGATAGCCTGCATCGCTAATTTGGCATCTTGCGCCTGCAGCAGGATTTGCCGGGCATGCTGCAGAAACTGCTGACCTGCGTGGGTCAGGCTTACCCCTCTGTCGCGGCGGTGTAACAGGGGCATATTTAATTCACTTTCCAGTTTTTTGATGCTTGCGCTAATTGCCGGTTGCGCTAGATATAACTGCCGGGCTGCAGCGGAGATACTGCCCGTCTCAACGACCGTGACAAAATGTTGCAGTTGTCTAAATTCCATGCAGATCTCCTGACTAATCAATTTATTTTTAATAACGCTAATAGGTATAAATTATATCTATGGATAGGATAAAAACAATATATTTTATTTATTCATCATACCCCGTTATTATTGCTTCATCCATTACACCTTCAGCCCTTGATCCTGACACTAGCGACGATATATTTAAAAAAATGAAAAATTTAACCCATTACAACCGTTTAGTTCTTTCTGTCTGCCTTTGCAGTGTTGTTACTTTCTTCAACATTTACTGGCTGCAACCCTTAATTCCTCTAGTACAGCAGGGGTTTGAGGTTAGTCTGTTGTCTGCCAATCTGGCAATGTCCGCACCGCTGCTTGGCATGGGGATTGGGCTGTTAGTGTCTGCCAGCTGGTCTGATGCCGTAGGACGACGCACGATTTTATTAGGCGGAATGATTGCAGGTCTTGCTGTCTCGCTAGTGCTACCTCTGGTAGAAAACTACTCGCTGTTTTTGGCTCTGCGTTTTATACAAGGGGCATTGCTGGCCGTTTGTCCGGCTGTTGCCATACCGCTATTCGGAGAGGAGTTACGCAAAAGCTGGTTACCGGCTGCAGTGGGTTTTTATATTGCATCAAATAGCATCGGCGGGATCAGCAGTCGTCTGATCAGTGGTATTTTTAGTGAGTATGCTGATAGCTGGCGGGCCACCGGCTATCTTATTGCTGCAATCAGCAGTTGTTTGTTTATTGTGGTGTTTTTTATTCTGCCGAAACAGCGTCATTTCACGCCGGTAAAATATCAGCTTAAGCCGAGCTTAAAAGCATTTTCCGGTCATCTGCAGCGTCCGCAACTGCTGATGGTGTATATCATTATCGGCCTGGCATTCGGCAGCTTCGTTAACCTGTTCAGTTATTTAATGACGGTACTTGAAAGAGCGCCTTACGAACTGCCAAGTGGTGTGCGCAGCTTAATGTTCCTGACCTTTCTGGGCGGCACGGCGAGCTCTTCGCTTGCGGGTAAATTTTCTAAAAAACATGGTCAACTGGCCGGCATCGCTACCGGCATATGCATTATGCTCGCTGCGATTATTATCTTGAGTAACGGTTATCTGCCCCTGATGATGATTGGTATGGTCATGCTGGCGGTAGGGTTCTTTTTCTGCCATGCCCAGGCCAGCACGTTAGTCGGACGCAGTGTTAAAAAAGGAAAAGGCAGTGCTCAAGCGCTTTACAGTTTGTTTTATTATAGCGGCGCAAGTCTTGGCGTGTTTGTGATTGACCCTTTTTATCAGCAGTGGGGCTGGCAGGGCGTATTAGCCTGTACGGGGATTGCTTTATGTTGTTGCCTGACACTACTGGCTATCTACCAGATGAAGTTTACTGGCGAGCAGAAAATGGCGATACAGCCGGCTTGATTTTTTATCTGTAGCTACTGCAAACAAATGAAAAGGTTGGACTGATTATCCAACCTTTTTTTGTTTGCCCAGCAAAGCTGTGATGCGGTGCATCAGTCATTACTCATTACTCACCTAGCCAACGGCAGGGTCTGAAGTAAGCCATAGAAAGTTAGAGGTACACAACTAACCGTAACCTGTTTCGGCAGTATTGGTGGGTAATCGTCCAAAATCGCGCGAAGCCCGATACTCAGTCAGGCCAATGCTGTGCTTGAGGGTGGGATTTCTAACAGGGAGTCAGTGTAATAACTGGAGAAGCCTGGCACTGCATTCAATCCGAAGGATTGGGCATATTATATCAAGAGGTGACTCAAGGTTAATATGAGTGTGAGGTGGCAGATGAACCCGTAGTAGTGAGTAAGGCTAGGCCGATGAAAGCCAGTAATGGTGTGAAGGATAAAACCAAGCCGACTATCAGCATCATGTTTGATAGAGTCAATTTGAGCCAAAAGCTTTAATTGATTGCGAAGGGGGGAGTATTCTTTAAGTATATGATGATACATTTACGCTCGGAATCGGGAAACGAGCATGAAATATTCACGTCCCCCCTTAAATCTGACCAGATTTAAGGTCCCATTACAGGCACTAATGAGTAACGATTAATACCCGTTTTATAGAAAAGGCAAGACACGGCCCCATTCATGATCGTTATTCTTTTTCCTTGGTCGTTTGTTGGATTCAATACTATTTCTATAATATATCTGTCTGACAAAATTGTCATTTTAGTGTCAGGTTACAGTCAGGTGGGTGGGGTATTATTAGTTCATAGCAAAAGGGCTTGGTTTTACAAGTTCCAGCTTAACTTTAAACAACCCTAATTTATAGAAGGATTAATAACATGAACATGATTAAAAAAGCATTTCTAGCATCCACAATGATTCTACTTAGCGCTCAAGTATTCGCTTCAGATACACGTATGACAAGTCGTGTATTACCAACTGCCGATGCAACTAGTCAAGCGGCTGCATACGAATTAGCGTTAACCAAATTGGAAACATTAAAGGCAGACACTCCGGTACAGCTAAACAAGGATTTAGGTCACCTTACTTCATTTGCTAATACAGTTACACTAAATGATGGTAGCTATACAACAGTGCAAGAAAAAATGGATGCGAATGGTAATATTATGTATACAGGTTTGGTTCATGTATCAGCAACTTTTAGTGATAACTAAAAATTATTATTCTTCGTTTTATCTAATATTTTATAAGCTTACGGACGCCACAAATTTTGTGGCGTTTTTTGTTTAACTCAAGTCTATAAAAACTTTCGTCGATTTCTCTTGCAAGCGGGAATATCCCATGGCGGATGGGGAAAAGCCCCCGTGTACAGGATTTTCGACATACCTTTGCTGTTTCTGGGTGCGTGATGGTAAATATTTGACAGCAATTACCCTTACTGAAAACCTATTTAAGTCATTACTCCTTTCAGGATACTGCGTACTATTTACGCCTGACCGCAGATCTCTACCCGATCCTTTTTTAATCATTAGCATCTTTTCTAAATCGCAGTTGTCGTGATAGTGCAGCTTTAGCATCATACCGAAAGGATGATGATACATTTACGCTCGGAATCGGGAAACGAGCATGAAATATTCACGCCTCCCCTTAAATCTGACCAGATTTAAGATTCCATTACAGGTACTAATGAGTAACGTTTACTTAGTTGCGAGCACTGGAAAGGTTGGACTGATTATCCAACCTTTTTTGTCTTTAAGCCGAGAGATTAATTGCGGCTTTTTTCCGGTTTTCTGCGTCCTGATTTGAGCGCTTTTTTCGGTGCATAACTGACATCGGAGTTGGGAATGGATAATTTGGGCGCAAAACCTGCAATCTCTTTTCTGCTGATAAATTCACCAAGACGATTTTCAATGGCACAGAGGTTTTTAAAATCATCCCTGGAAACAAATGAGATCGCTTCACCTATTGCACCGGCTCGACCTGTACGACCGATGCGATGCACATAATCATCGGCTTCATCGGGCAGATCGTAGTTAACGACGCGGCTCAGAGAATCAATATCGATACCACGTGCAGCAATGCCGGTGGCGACCATAAACTTCAGCGCACCGGATTTAAAATCTTCTAACAGCTGTGCGCGTACCGCCTGACTTCTGCCGCTGTGCAGTGCTTCTGCTTTAATACCGCGTTTTTCAAGCTGGCTGACCAGTTTTGCAGCACCGCGTTTTGTTTCAATAAAAATCAGTGCCTGATCCCAGTTGTTTTCCGTGATCAAAAAACTGAGCAGGGCTGATTTACAGTCTTTATCGACGGGAATCA
>JBATHQ010000386.1:0-2457 GCA_049667005.1 Psychromonas sp. | reverse complement strand
GGTAATAGCAAAGGAATTAATGAAGTGATCAAGTGTTGCACGTGGAAAATATGCACTAATACTAAATCCTTGCTTTCATCCATTATTCTGGAGCCTAAAAAGAACATCTAATTAGTGGAATTGGTATAACAATGCGTGAGTTGCAGGAGATAGTTGTTCTCATTTCACAACATCGTATGGAGCGATTTAGAACAGCTTTAGTTGGCCACGATGGTGGTAAACAACAGGACGTTCTGCATCAGACTCACAACACAGTTAGAGTTGATTTTAACCAACTAGACAGTTCACTTTTTTAGTTCCTTTGGTATATATAATCACCAATAGCATACTAATAACGTATTGAATAACCATAGGAACGTCAATAGATGAGAGCTAAACTGCTGGAAGTCGGTTATTTATAGGCGAGGAAAAAAGGGGGATTTTAAAAGCAAAAAACCGAGTTTTTATACTCGGTTTTCATCTTAACTGCTGAGCAACTATAAGCAGCTCAATATCTTAATCTGCTATTACTTTGCGCCGACTGGCAAAACGGTACTGCCATATTGCTCGTTAATCACTTCAGCCATTGCTAAATAGATCGCACTAAGTCCGCAGATAATGCCTTCAAAACCAGCGATAGTACCAATTAGTTTAGAACCGGTGAGATCGCGAATAGCTAATAAGAAGAACAGAACGGTTAAGCTGGCAAAAATAAACTGTAACACTTTATTACCACGCAATGTGCCTATAAACATGAAACCAGTAAAGATGCCCCACATTATTAGATACCAAGCCATAAATGCATGCGGTGTTGCCTGTGCAGCATCGCCTAAACCCATCTGCGGGAAAAGTAGCAATCCCACTAAGCTGATCCAGAAAAACCCATAAGAAGTAAAAGCCGTTAAGCCGAAAGTATTACCTTTTTTAAACTCAAGGATACCTGCGATGACTTGCGCTATACCGCCATAAAAAAGCCCCATTGCCAGAATCATTGCACTGATCGGGAAAAAACCGGCATTATGGATATTAAGTAAAACGGTTGTCATTCCAAAACCCATCAGACCTAGAGGACCTGGATTTGCGTATTTAATCGTTTGTGACATGTTATTCACCTTGTTTGCTATGTGTTATTGTAAAATGCGCGCAAGATAGCATGGAAAAAAATATTGTAAAGATAATTATAATACAAAAAATAAATCCTCTTATTTTATAAGAATATCCACTCTATGTACAAGGTTAAATTTTTATATGCTTCTGCAGTTGGCTCAGGTAATAACTAATTTGAACGTTGGAGTTTACAACAATGGCTCAAAGGGCGAAGGGCAGGACGTTTGAAGTAATTCACGGCAGTTCAGATTTATAAACTGGCAGAACTTCTCCGCTTATGGCACCAGGGTGGCGTCTGATTCGCACCGCGCTCCAAGAGTAGTAATATATTAGTTAATAGCTAAAAAATGAGTTTTACATTTAACCGGAGTTATCTACATTGGCATGAATTTTAATTACATATTTGTCGGCACACCTTCAAAACCTAGCATTGAATAAGCTTTTTATTAATTTTTATTATAATAGCTGTTAATATGCAAAGATATTTTACCCATAAAAAAATTAAGTTAACTATATGCTATTACCAACACTGTCGATAAAAAATCTCCATAAGTCATTTGCAGCTAACGAAGTCTTAAAAGGGATCGATTTAGAAGCATATAAAGGTGACGTTATCTCCATTTTAGGCGCTTCAGGATCAGGTAAAAGTACTTTATTACGTTGTGTTAATCTTCTTGAAACACCTAGTTCGGGCGAGATTCGAGTTAATGGTGAGTTGATTGAGATGAGAGAGGATAAAAGGCGTGGTGCTGTACCTGTTTCAATTAAACAGGTTGAACGTATTCGTTCGCGTTTGGCGATGGTTTTTCAAAGTTTCAACCTATGGTCGCATATGACGGTGTTAGAGAATGTCATCGAAGCACCTGTTCATGTATTAGGTGTACCTAAAAAGGAAGCGATTGCTAAAGCAGAAATTATTTTACAGCGGGTTGGGCTATATGAGCGCAAATCTTTTTATCCTGGGCAGTTATCTGGAGGCCAGCAACAACGCGTTGCAATTGCTCGTGCATTGGCGGTTGAGCCGGAAGTGATGCTATTCGATGAACCAACGTCTGCACTTGATCCGGAACTTGTCGGTGAGGTCTTAAGTGTGATGCGGGGGTTAGCGGAAGAGGGACGAACCATGCTGGTAGTGACTCACGAAATGGCATTTGCACGTGATGTGTCCAATAAAGTGATTTTTTTACACGAAGGTTTAGTTGAGGAACAGGGAAAACCGGAAGATATTTTTTCAAATCCGTCATCTAAACGTTTTAAACAATTTATTTCATCGGTTTATTAACGAACCAACTTTAAAATACTTAATATTTTCTATACAAGGATTTAAAATGAAAAAAATAAGCTTATTAGTCGCCCTGTTTGCTTTGTCTT
>JBATHQ010000385.1:0-6659 GCA_049667005.1 Psychromonas sp. | reverse complement strand
CACTTGCCGATACCAGCAAACCACATACGAGGGAAGCTAAAATCTTTTTACTATGCATTGTATAGTCCTTAAAGTTAGAAAATGACAATCGATACGCTTACTCAGGCTTGACACCGTAACCATGCTTTTGCGAAAAACTGATTCACACACGCAAAAAGAAAGCGCTTTCTTTTGCTTATATTATTAGATGAAAAGTAAACCATCAACCGGATTGATTAAATATTGCTACTTTGGTCACACTAAGAAATTTGTCGTTAATTTAACTTCTTTACTCAAACTGTTAAAAAATCGCGTTATATCCTCAATATACAGTCTAACTTATTGATAATGAATTATTTATGGTAAACAGTTGGCGTATTCACAAGCAAGCAAAGCTCCGAATAAAATATAGGGACAAGAGATAAAATAAAGCGATAGGAAGGGATTGCATTATACAGCGGACGGTTAAGTGTGAAGGTAAAAAGCAGAAAGCAGAAAGCAGAAAGCAGAAAGCAGAAAGCAGAAAGCAGGAAGCAGAACGTAGGAAGTAGAAAGTAGGAAGCAGAAAGTTATCAGGATCACTTTTGGATTGTATCGTGCGACAAATTCAAGCTAAAAAAATGCCCATCGAAATGGGCAGTTATCAGGGGTACAAGAGAGAAACGCTTAACCTTTATAAATTTTCGGGTTAAAGACGTCTCTTAACCAGTCTCCCAGAAGATTAATAACCAATACCAGGCTGATCAATACAATACCCGGGAAAATGGTTATCCACCAGGCACCGGAGAAGATGTATTTAAAACCGATACTGATCAATGCACCTAAGGAAGGTTGGTCCACCGGTAACCCTAAGCCCAAAAACGACAAAGCTGCTTCAGACATAATTGCATTGGCAACCTGCACGGTGGAGATAACCAAAATGGGCGATAAACAGTTTGGTAGAATATGTCTGAACATAATTCTACCGGCTTTAAATCCCATCACCCGCGCAGCTTCAACGTACTCTTTCTCCTTTTCTGCCAATACAGAAGCGCGGATCGTACGCGCATATTGCGGCCACTCCGCGATACCGATGATGACCACCAGCATGATCACCGCATATTGGCTGTAAAATTCGTTACCAAAGCTGGCTTTAAAAATGGCCGAAACAATAATCGCCACCATCATCGTCGAAAAAGATAACTGCACATCGGCAAAACGCATCAGGAAACTGTCAATACGTCCGCCGAAATAGCCGGAAGAGAGGCCAATCACAATGCCTAATACTAACTGTACCGCAACGGCCAAAAAGCCGATGGTTAAGGATAAACGTGAACCATAGAGGATGGTCGATAAGATATCCCGGCCCTGATCATCCGTGCCCAACAAAAACCTTGCATCCCCCTCCTCCAACCATGAAGGTGGCAGTTCGGAATCCATCAGATCAATACCGCTCAGATCATAGGGATTGCTTGGCGAAAGTTGCGGGGCAAATACAGCGGCAATTAAAAAAGTCAGGAACACAGCGAAACTGAACATCGCCACTTTATCTTTGAGAAAATAATAGATCAGATCTGAGTTTTTAAAACGTTCCCAGCGTGTAGGAACATGCGAAGAGGTAATAGTATTCATGATTATGCTCCTTTACCGGTGATGTTTACGGTCGGGTCAACCACACCATATAACAGATCAACAATGGTATTTGTTACCACAAAGATTAAACCGACAAAGATCACATAAGCCGTGATCAACGGTGTATCAACACGGTTAATCGCCTCTAAGAAGAGAAATCCGGTGCCCGGCCACTGAAATACCGTTTCCGTCAAAATGGTATAAGCCACCATAGTGCCTATCTGCACACCGCCTACGGTCAATACCGGCAGCATGGTGTTTTTCAGCGCATGCTGATAATAAATTTTATTCATTGGCAACCCTTTCGCCGTGGCGAATTTCACATATTCAGAGCTCAACGCTTCGAGCATTTCCGAGCGCACTAAACGGATAAACAGCGGTAACATAATCGACGCCAGTGAAATACAAGGCAAAATAAGATGTAACAAACCATCTTTAGTCAGATAACCGGTCTCCCAGCCGAGCACATTTAAGGTTTCACCGCGCCCGTAGGAAGGTAACCAGTTAAGCTCGATTGCAAACAGATACATCAGGATAATGGCGGTCAGGAAAACGGGTACAGAGATACCTAAACTACTCAAGGCCATAATCACTTTTGTCCACCTGCTTTTCGGGTGGATAGCAGAATAGACGCCCAACGGGATAGACACAAAAACGATAATTAAAGCTGCGCCAAACACCAGTTCAAGGGTGGCTTCAAGTTTATCAAAGATAACCTCGGTGGCCGGTTTCTTAAAGAAATAGGAGTTGCCTAAATCCCCCTGCACAGCATTAGAGATAAAACGGCTGTATTTAGTAACAAAGGGATCATTCAGTCCTAATTCGTCACGTAGGACCTGCCTTTCCTGCTCAGAGACAGACTGCCCCACCAGTTCACGGAGCGGATCACCTAAGTTATCCTGAATGGCGAATGCAACCAGACTGATCACAAACATCACAATCAGAGCCTGATAAAGGCGCTTGATCAGAAACGTAAACATTCTTTGTACCTCAATTTTAATAAAAAATAACAACAAAAAGCGTGCAACACACGCTAAAAAGATTAAAGCCCTAAATAAATAGGGCTTTTATTGGGCCGTATTGGTCAATAATTACTTAACAACAAGGTCACCGAAGTATGGGAAGTCAAGCGCATTCACGATTGGCTCAATCTGCAGATTAGATTTAGCACCCCATGCAAGATTCTCCCAATGCAGAGGAACAAAAGCGGCTTCTTTGTACAATATCTGCTCTACTTTTTGTAACATAGGCGCACGTTTGGCCGGATCTGTTTCTGCGTTAGCCGCATTAACCAACTGGTCAACCTCAGGGTTAGAGTAATAACCACAGTTATAAGCGCCCTTGCCGGTTTCAGTATTACGCGTCATGGTCAGAAACTCAGAGAAGTTAGCCGAATCTTCGGTATCTGAATGCCAGCCAATCATCATCATATCCGCAGAACAAAGGTCAAACTCCGGCCAGTACTGCGCTTTAGGCAGTGTTTTCAGGTCTACTTTAATATAAATTTTGGCTAACATACCCGCTGCCGCTTGGGCAATTTCAGCATCATTCACATAACGGTTATTAGGTGCCATCATAGAAATATTAAGCGGTTTATCTTTCGAGAAACCCGCTTCCTGCATTAACTTCTGCGCTTTTTCCAGATCATAACGCGGCACTAAGGTTGCGTCATAACCAGCATAACCAGCAGGCCCCTGCTGACCCGCGGTGGTTGCAAAACCCTTCATGATTTTTTTAACAATAGCGTCATTGTTAATGGCGTAAACAATTGCCTGACGGACGCGGACATCCGCAAGCGCCGGATTACGTTTTTGATTCATCTGAAAAGTAATAATACGGGTACCGGATTCAGTGACTAATTTAATATTTTTAGTTTGTTCAACCCGTTTGTGATCGTTTGGTGCAACCGGATGAATCATATCGACATCACCGGAAAGTAATGCCGCAACACGTGTTGCATCTTCCTTGATAGCTACCAGCGTCAGTTTATCAACATTACCGGGTGACTTAGTATCCCAGTAGTCAGCGAAACGTTCAAAAACCACTTTAATCCCCTGTTCACGGGAAGTGACAATATAGGGCCCTGTTCCGGAAACATTTGTGGAAGCAAAGGAGTCGCCATGTTTAGTAATTGCACTTTTGGCTTTACCATCCACTTCACCCGAATAGAATTTGCTGTCCATCGGGAAGATATAAGTCGCAGTCTGCAGCACTAACGGGTAAGGCTTAGCTGACTTGAGCTCTACCGTGTAATCATCAATTTTAACCATTTTCTCATAGGGTTCAAAGATACCTTTAAAATCGGCAGAGTTTTTAAGACGATTAAATGTCCAGATAACGTCATCAGCGGTCAGCATATTACCAGAGTGGAATTTAACGCCTTTACGAAGCGTAAAACGAAATGTTGTCTCATCAACACGTTCCCATTTTTCTGCTAAACGCGCTTCAAAATGAAGATCCTTAGTAAAACGAATAAGCGGATCAAAGAGCATATGCGACATCTGCAGTGTGCCGCCTGAAAGTTGCTCCTGCGGATCAAGTGATACCGGATCTGCATCGTAAGCAACGGTAATGTCAGCTGCCGCGGCGGCAAAGCTTAATCCAGCTGCCAGTAAAGCAACGGTGAGTTTGGTTTTAAAGAATTTCATTTGCATAGCTCCTTGATAACGGGGTTCAATTCCTAGGGTTAGTTTTAAAGGTTGTAATACAGCCGCTATTTTCTCGCTTGGAAAGCGGCTATAAACGATTAAAATTAATAATTAAGCTTGTACTCTTAAGCCTTTAAATGCCGGCATTAAAGAGATAAGGTGTTTACTATATTCATGCTGCGGCGTGTTAAACAGTTGCTCTGTCGGGGCCACTTCGAGCAGCGCCCCCTGTTTCATCACGCCAATCCGATCACACACCTGACGGATAACAGGCAGATCATGACTGATAAATAACATCGTCAAATTCAGTTCATCCTGAAGATCTTTTAATAAATTTAATATTTGCGCCTGCACCGAAACATCTAATGCTGATGTCGGTTCATCACATATTAATAAACGCGGTCTGGTCGCTAAAGCACGTGCAATTGAGATACGCTGGCGCTGACCGCCGGAAAATTCATGCGGATATTTCACCCCCGCCATGCGCCCCAACCCCACATGATCTAATAAATCATGCACAATCTGGCGAATTTCTGTTTCTGATTTAGCCAGTTTATGAAAGCGAATAGGCTCGGCAATGATATCGAATATGCGCATTCTCGGGTTCATCGAGGTATACGGATTTTGAAACACCATCTGCATTTGACGACGAATTGGACGGCGCTCTTTTTCTGACTTTATTGCTGTTAAATCAATACCTTCGAAGGTTATCTTACCTTGATTTGGTTGATATAAACCGGCAATGACACGCGCGATGGTGGATTTACCGGAGCCTGATTCCCCCACCAGGCCAAAAGTTTCACCTTCATTGATTTGGAAACTGACATTATTGTTAGCTTGAACATATTCACGGCGAGACTCAAAAAATGAATCTTTGGTGGTAAAACGTAAACTGACATTTTCAACCGATAGTAGTGGACCGCTATATTCACGCTGCGCTTCTCTTTGCCCTAACCAGTGTGTTTTGATATTCAGTTGCTTCATCTCTCCCGCTTGTTCAATATAATTGACCAGCGGAAAACGGTCTAACTTAACATCTGAACGCGGCACAGCAGAGATAAGGCTGCGGGTATAATCATGATCCGGATTGCCAAGTACTTTTGCAGTAGGCCCAAACTCAACCAGATCACCACGATACATCACCGCCACTTTATCCGTGACATTAGACACCACCCCCATATCATGGGTTACCAGCATGCAGCCGACATTTTTGTCGATGCATAAATCACGGATAAGGGTAAGGATCTGATCCTGAATCGACACATCCAGAGCCGTGGTCGGTTCATCTGCAATAATAAGATCCGGTTCACCCGACAGCGCAATAGCAATCACCACGCGTTGGCGCATCCCGCCTGAAAATTGATGCGGATACTGTTTGATTCTTAAATGGGCTTCCGGGATCCCTACCTGTTCAAGCAGATTAAGTGCACGCTGATAAGCCTCTTTTTCAGTCACATCTAAATTGGCGCGAATGGTCTCGGTTAATTGTCGTTCAATAGTAAAAAGCGGATTCAGCGATGTCATTGGATCTTGAAAAATAAAACCGATTCTAGAGCCGCGCACTGCACGCATCTTCTCAGCCGATAAACCGGATATTTTTTCGCCCTCTAAATAAACATCACCGCTGGCAATAACGCCCGGCGGGCTGAGCAGATCAATAATGCCATTACCCACGGTTGATTTACCCGCGCCAGACTCACCAACGACCCCCACGATTTCACCTCTTTCAATTGAAAAAGAGAGTGATTTGACGGCCGCATGGACACCATGGCGCGATGGATATTCAATGCGAAGATTTTTGACTTCTAATAAAGACATGGCTAATTACCTGCAAACAGATGCAACCGCACCTGCGATCAAAAAATTTTTAATGTTTACTATCAGTTAGAGAAAATCGAGTAGAAAAAAAAGAGCATAACTAATAATAAATCGGTATACGAAAGGAAATCTATATTATTGAATATATATAATTTTGCAATGCCTCTGGCGGAAGGTAGAAAAGGCATTAATGCGTGAATAATAATCCTCGGCAGCTTATTTATATTTTTGAATAGCGATTTTTATTTATTTCAAAACGACAGCGTTGCACTAAATAGGTGCAAGTTAAACATCATTTTGATGTTTAACTGCTTAACGCTTCTTTAATAAGTAAGCATGATCAATACATGCCTGCACGCTCTGTCGCCTCTATTATGGCGGATCAGAAAAAACCACCAATTTGCCACGGGCGAGCAGATTAAAAATACAGATTCAAGAGAGATGTAAGGTAACAGTGCAGTGACGCTCTATTTTAAAGCACGCTGTAAAACGACTGAATAGTCTTTACAAGTGCATAAAAACAAAACGATAGTGTGGCCATAACAATCTCGGTTAATTTACACGAAATGTGACCAAAATCACAAAAAGAGAGCGCTTTCAACG
>JBATHQ010000384.1:0-3540 GCA_049667005.1 Psychromonas sp. | reverse complement strand
CCAGGGTTATTATTTCAGCAAGCCAATTCCCTTTAATGAAATGGAAACATATTTGAATAATAGAGAAATACATATTCCACATCTTGTTTGTGTAACAAGCTGATTTAAAAATATAAATTTATTCTCGTGTAAAAGGTATTCCGGATATATTCCTTATGTGTTGATTTCATATTCGTATACATCGAAAATTGCTACGAGCGAAAAAACATCACTTTCTGGCCCTGAACGTCGGAACTCATCGAGCGCAGAACGGGATTTCCATTTCTCGAAAATATTCACCCGGTTAAAATCAATAGGGTCTGGCGAAACCGAAAAATCTACGCAAGCTTCATTTTTTCTCGCCTGTAAGATTGACTCACGTGATCTCTCTATGAACTCATTTCGCGACCCCGGCTTTATGGTCAGTGTTCCTGCAACAATTATTACCATGTTTTTACTCTTTGCTATGAATTACTAGACGATCCATTGCGGAATGAAGACAACCTCCCAAATATGGCCATCAGAATCTTGGAAGTAACCTGAATAACCACCCCAGAATTGAATTTAAAATTAATGCACCAGCAGATTTTGCTTGTGCCCTGATATTATTTTAGATGAAATAAAATGATAGCTAAAACGGAATTCCCAGCAACTTTACTTCGCAATCAGGCCAATTTTTATTCAAAGCATGCACCATAGTATACCCGGTAACAGACCATTCTTTACCAGGGTTTAATGCCTTGAGATTATTAACGCAGTGGTAACCGCTAGAAGCATACACTTCTTCATCGCCGAACAATATTGAGAAGGAGTCACCATATTCTGTTCGCGCCAGATGAATCTTCTCTAAAATGCTTTTAACCATTCCTTGTTTTCTGTAATTTGGATGCACACAGACTTCTGCAACAGCGCAAATAGGATGTGGTATCTCATTTATCAATACTTGTTTGTCATGCACTGCAATATGGGCAATGAGTTCACCTTTGTCCCAAAGCATATATCTATGACCGGGCATCTCATTGTAATAACGTTGACGGCTGAATATTTCCGCATCCTGGCCTTTAATAAAGCAGGTGCTAAGAAGCGTTCTGATTTTTTTATCTAGTTCTACTGATACGTCAGCATCTTTCAGGTATTGAAGATTCATCCAGGCTGTCCTTGGTTTTCATTTCAATCTTCTCGCTATGAGCAAAACTCACAGGGCAAGAGTGCCATGCCCGTTTACGGGAAGAAGCAGTATATATAGGTAATGAATTTTGCCGTTATTTCTTTACAGCATCGTCGCGCTGAAGCTCAGCTGGACTACACTGAAATTGATCACAAGCATATTCGCAAAATCTAAAAAATGTAATGTCCCAACTTAACAATTGTGGTCAAGTGCCGAAAAATAAGGAGTAGATTATGACTAAAAGTACAGAAGTAAAATCAAGCAATGTTGCGCAACAAGGAAAAATTGATAGCGAAACGGTAACTAAGATCATGTCAGAGATTGACCATGATCAAAGTATATTAAATGTTGCCAGAGCGCTTTTAAAAGAGGTGCTGACAGACGCTATTGATTTAGAAAATAAAAAAGATAACCCCAGTCTTGAGGCTGTGATAGATCATATAAACGGTCAGGAATGGTCTGAATTATTTGCTGAATCGGCGCAAAGAACCACCGTTCTCATTAAACAACATTTATCAAAATAAATTGCCTGGACTTTCTTGGCAACCCCTTGCTTTACGGCCTGGCCGAAGGTGCTTCATGCTGTTTGTTGAAAGAAAAGTACATGAAAAAACACAAGTTGTTATCGTGCCGATTGTCGAATGTGATACAAACATGCCGGGGGCAATGATTGCTTATTTAGTATTATTCACAGCTCAATATGAAGCCCATCCCAGGGCACGGTGACAGAATCGCCGAGTTCTTTCTGCAGTACGTGGTGATCCCAGTTGTGGGTCAGATGGGTAATAAATGATTGTTTGGCTGCAATGGCTCTAAGCTGCTCCCGGCATTGACCTGTAGTGAAGTGGGTCGGGTGCGGTGCAGGACGAAGGCCGTCAAGAATCATCACATCGAGATCGCTGAGCAGTTTCATGGTCGAGTCCGGAATGCCATTACAGTCCGGTATATAGGCCAACCGTTTGTTGTCACCTTGCACTAAATAACCATAAATCAAATCCTGACCATGGAGAACGGGAAGAGGAGTTATTTGAGCATTACCAACGGAAACTGTTTCGTGTAATTCTTTAAATTGAACCCTTGGCACACTCTGGAAGTTGTAGCCCTTGTCCACATAGTGAAAAATCTTACGCATCATCTCTATCGTTTCAGGTGAGGCGTAAACCGGAATATGCTGTTTCTGCAATGAGCTGAAGCGCCGTATATCATCAAAGCCTAAAATATGATCTGCATGCGGGTGAGTCAGGAAAGCGGCGTTTATCTGTTTTACACCGAAGGTTAAAACCTGATCGCGAAAATCGGGTGGCGTATCAATAATCAGATGCTGCCCATCGGTAACAACATACAGACTACAACGGCGTCGCTTATTTTTCGCTTCAGTTGATACACAGACGTCACAGTCGCAGCCGATCATCGGCACGCCGTGTGAAGTCCCAGTTCCTAGAAATATAAAATTCATAATAAGCTCTTTACGAAAAAATGTTGATTTTTTTGAAATGATTCCCGCTTGTTTATCGCTCTTTGAGAGGAGCGCAATAATGATTTTGCTACGGGCACTTCTTCACTTCGCGACTTATGAAAATTTCTATTTAACTTGCTGAAAATTGATAAAAGCCTTACTGATTTTTGAGCAGGGAATGAAAATCTTCCCGGCTCATGGGCCTACCGAGAAAATAGCCCTGCCCATAATCACACTGGTGTTGCTGCAGATAGGTTAACTGCTCCTGTGTCTCTATCCCTTCAGCAACGACCTCAATCGCAAGCCGTTTTGCCATCATTAAAATAGTTTCAATCAAAGCTTCTGCGCTGCTGTCAATGCCGATTTTTTTAATAAAGCTTTTATCTATTTTAATCAGATCAACTGGAAATTTAAGCAGATAATTAAGGGATGAGTAACCCGTACCAAAATCATCGATGGCTATTTTAATACCCATATTTTTACATTGGTTAAGAATGGCAAGTGCTTTTTCCGAATCGTCAGTTAAAAGTCTCTCAGTGATCTCAACCGTGAGACTAACTGATTTGCTGATCTTTTTAATCGCCGTAAGCCAGTTTTGCAACGCATTATCTTTAGTATGGAATAATCTCGGCGAGACATTAATGGACAGCTCGGTGACAGTGCCCATCTCCATCAGATACCTGCTTGATTCCTCTAACATAAACAGATCAATTTGATTAATTAATCCGGTCTCTTCCGCCAAATTGATAAACTCAACCGGGGCAATAAAGTCACCATTTTCCTGTGGCCATCTCGCAAGCGTTTCGCATTTGCAGATTTGACCGGTTTTAAGATCGAGAATAGGTTGGAAATAGGGTTGCAACTCCCTTGCGTTAAGCGCGGCAACAAGTTTATTGTGCAGTTGATGGCGGTACTCTGATTTTAGCTGCATCTCCTG
>JBATHQ010000383.1:0-6912 GCA_049667005.1 Psychromonas sp. | reverse complement strand
GGTAATAGCTATTGCCTAATGCGTAATCACAAAGACCATCTTTAACCGCCTTTACCTGATCACGGTCATTACCCTGTGGTTTGCGTGCAAGATTCGCTTTCAGCCCCTCTAACCAGGTCTTGGCATTAGCTTGACCTTCATGGGCAATCACAGAAGCAACCAGTGAGATATTATATTCATTTTTACCGGAACGCGTACAGACTTTACCCTTAAACGCGGGGCTGGCTAAATCCTGGTAGCTAATATTGGGTGTAGGTCCAACCCGTTCTACTGATGAGTAGATATTACGCACACGTGATGTCAGCGCAAACCACTGTTGCTGCGGATCTCTGTACTGGCTGGGAATGTTTTCATTTAATACTTTACTGTCAACCGCCTGGGTTAATGAATCCTCTTTGAGCTGCATTAAACGGCTAATATCGGTGGTTAAAACCAGATCCGCCGGTGAAAGCTGACCTTCTCGCTTAACACGTTCAATAAGGCCATCTTTTGCAAATAGGATATTAACTTTAATACCCGTGTCTGCTGTAAATTTTTCCATTATCGGTTCAATAAGATACGGCTGACGATATGAGTAAACATTTACTTCATCAGCAATGGCAGCAACACTGCTGATACTTAACGTTGAAAAGATTGCGGCAGAGGTAATGACTTTTTTTATAAACATTTTTCACCCAAATAAGAATAATTATCAGTTGCCATTAATATTAATGATAATCATTCTTATTTGCAATAGGTTTTTATGTTTTTTTAAAGCAGTACATTGATTCAAAATCATATTAAAACAATTAAAAATAAACACGCACTACCGAGACGGCAACACAGCCCGGACGGCGGGTACCCATTATTTCCACCGAAATCTCTTTTTCGATTTCCAGACCATTCTTAATAGGTGTGACTTTAATTAAACGGCTGTGTGCGCGAATAACACTGTCTGTTTTAACCGGATAGGGAAAACGAACCTGGTTGAGGCCGTAGTTAACCGTCATTTTTACATTGGGATAAAGTGGTTTTTCAGGATTCACGCTATCCGTTAAACGCGGCAATAAAGAAAGCGTTAAAAAACCGTGTGCAATAGTGGTCTTAAACGGAGAATCGGTTTTCGCTTTTTCAATGTCATTATGCAGCCATTGACGATCCTCTGTCACCTCTGAAAAGAGATCGATTCTCTCCTGTGAAACGGTTAACCACTCTCCGACATGCACTTCGTCGCCAATTTTACTGCGCAGGGTTAAAAACAGCTCTCTTGCTTCAGGCATCAGTTGAACGGGTTTTTGCGCTACATTGATCCTCTTGCCATTCTCTAAGATCACATACTCTTTTACCCAGGATAAAAGCTGCCTTCTATTTTTATGGGAATTTTTGATAAATAATGAATAATAATCTCGAATTGAGGGAGACATCCATTGTTTAAAATCAATGGCAAATTTCTCCATAAATTCAATCTTATATTTATTAATATCAAAGCGTTTCATTAAACAATTCCAAATCAGTAATAGTAGTTATCGGTGCAGCTAAAAGAAAAAACTTAAATCAGACTGGCATTAATGGCTGTTAATACCGCAGCAGGATCGGAAGCCTGCGTGATTGGACGTCCAATCACCAGGTAATCCGAGCCAGCATCAAGGGCTTGTTTAGGCGTCATAATCCGGCGTTGATCACCGGCATCAGAGCCTTCAGGACGAATGCCCGGGGTGATTAATTTAAACTCATTGCCTAACAGCGCTTTTAATTCCCGCGCTTCATGGGCTGAACATACCACTCCGTCAAGACCGCTTAATTGAGTCAACTTAGCAAGACGCTTGACCTGATCGGCTGGAGACAATTCAATACCTAACTCTTTTAAATCAGCCTGATCCATACTGGTTAATACGGTGACAGCAATCAACAAAGGCGCTTTCTCGCCATAAGGCTGCAGAGCCGCTTTTGCTGCCTCCATCATACGACGCCCACCACTGGCATGAACGTTGACCATCCAGACACCTAAATCAGCAGCCGCTTTGACGGCTTTAGCCACTGTATTAGGAATATCATGAAACTTAAGATCCAAAAAAACATCAAAATTCATCTTGACCAGTTGCTTAACAAATTCCGGACCGAAATGGGTAAACATCTCTTTGCCGATTTTCAAACGGCAACTGCCGGGATCCAGTTGGCAGATAAAATCCAACGCCTGTTGCTTATCTTCATAATCCAATGCAATAACAACTTTGGGATCGACTAATTTGTTCATTGTATTTCCTATCTTATTTCAGTTATTGGTTATCTGCTAACGGCTGAAAGCGGCCCCTATTCACCATCTAATCCACGAATAGGTTTAACTTTTCCCCAACTTTTACAGGAAGGGCATTGCCAATATATTTTTTTACTCGAGTAGCCACACTTTTGACAGTGATACTTAGGCCGTAACTTAATTTGCTCTGCTACCAAATTATGCAGGAAGGTTAAACTCTCTTTTTCACTGCTAGACTCAGCTAACTGCAAGTGATAAGTTATCAAATGGTTAAACCCTTTCATGGTAGGGTTTCGACGCAACTCTTGTAACATGAATGCCTTGGCTTTTTCGACACTCCGATATTGAGCAATAAGTTGCGCCAGCAGTATAACTGCACTCGCCCCGCCCCCCAAACTAACAATGCGATAAAGATAGGTAATCAACTCTTCTTCACTGCCCAACTGCTGATGCAGCTTCAGCAACTTGTCTAATATTACTTCAGTAAAATCAACATCCAGTTCAGGAATAGATTGTAAAATTTGTAATGCTTTTGGCAGGTTATTTTGCAGTGCGTAATAATCACACAGGGCAATATTTGCACGAATACAACTTGGAAAGACGGTTAATGCTTTTTGGTAAAGTTTAAGCTTTTGTTTTTCCTCTTCAGGTTTTATCAACTGGTCAGCCAGACTGCAATAGAGGTACGATAACGTTCTCCCCTTTTTAGCCCCTTTTGATAATTTATAAAGAGACTCGGTCACTATGACCGCCTCTTGCCATTCTTTAAGTTGTTGATAGATTAATAGCAGATTTTCCAGTGCCACTTCCCGATAATCAGGCGATTCTTTTAATTGCTTAAAGATCTCTTCACTACGATCAAACAAGCCAGCCTTATAAAAGTCTTTGCCCAATTCTACCGATGCTAAATCTCGTTGTTCTAAGGTCAGTGCCGGACGAGCGATTAGATTCTGATGGATGCGAATAGCACGATCAACCTCACCGCGCTGGCGGAATAGATTACCCAGTGCAAGGTGAGTTTCAATGGTTTCACTATCAACTTCCAACAGTGCAATAAAATGATCGACCGCCTTATCTGGTTGATCACTTAATAAAAAGTTTAAACCTTGAACGTAGTCTCTACTGAGTTTATTGCCCTTTTTTTGTTTTTTTTGATGCACACTGCGCACGCCCATATACCAACCGTATAAAGCTGCAACTGGGAGCAAAAGAAAAAATATTTCCTGCACTAAAAATTAGTCTTTGACAGGTAAAGCGCGTAACTCATTAAGTTCTTTGCTCTGCCTATTGGTCATTTTAAGTAATTGCCTGTTTTTTATTTTTAATTTCAAATAAAACAGTACCGAAATAGCGACTGAGACTACAAAACCTAACAAAAATGTAATAGCTAATAATGTAGCAAGACGTATTTCACTTTGAGCAACCAGATAATTAAAATTAACTACCTGATGATTTTTTAAACCCAGTAAAATAGCGATTACAAATAGTAAAATAAGAATAACTAACGTAATAAAATTTTTCATAGCGACACCTCGGCAAAGAAAGTAAACCATCAGTCTATTATATATTAAACAGGGAATAAATCATTGATATAGGATGATTTAAGATTTTATTCGCCCGGTACAAGAAAATGGTTAAAAACAGATATTAATGTTTTTAGAGAAGATTTGGAATAAGAGCAAGTGTATTAAGTATAGGATCTTGTATTATGCGGACAGGGTTGATTTTAAGCAGTAAGACGGATGACTTATTTGCTCTATTTACTATAAATTGAGCGCAAAAAAAATGGTGCTTTACAGCACCATTTTTCAGTTAAAGGTTTGTTGCATTTACCCGCTCTCTCAATGCTTTGCCAGGCTTAAAATGAGGGACATACTTGCCACTGAGTTCAACTCTATCACCTGTTTTGGGATTTCGTCCAACCCTTGGCGCACGATAATGTAAAGAGAAACTACCAAACCCTCTAACTTCAATTCGTTCGCCTTGAGCAAGTGAATTGGCCATTAAGTTGAGCGTTTCTTTTACGCTATCTTCAACCTCTTTTACCGACAATTGAAAGTGCTTGCTGGTTAGTCTTTCAATTAAATCAGACTTAGTCATAAGTTACCTCGTGTTCAAATTTGAATACAATAAACCGACTCCAGTTAATGCTAATTACTGACCTAAGCGCGCTGGACATTCGGAAATGCTTTTTCCAAGTTGCTTGGGCAAAAGCGGCCGTTACCGACCACTCTATAATTATTTGCCTTTAGCTGCGTTAAACGCGTCAAGCATTGCATTACCCATGCTTGCTTCGTCTTGTTGTTTTAAGCTATCAATAGCTTCTTTCTCATCAGCTTCATCTTTTGCTTTGATAGAAAGGCTAATTACGCGGTTTTTACGATCTACACCAACGAATTTAGCTTCAACAGACTCACCCGCTTTAAGTACTGTAGATGCATCTTCAATACGCTCACGAGCGATATCAGCTACACGGATGTAACCTTCAACGCCGTCTGCAAGAGTAATAGTTGCACCTTTAGCATCAACTTCAGAGATAGTCCCTACAACAATAGACCCTTTCTTGTTTTCTGCTAAGTAATTATTGAACGGATCAATAGCTATTTGTTTGATACCTAAAGAGATACGCTCACGCTCTGGGTCAACTTGAAGTACAACAGCTTCGATTTCGTCGCCTTTTTTGTAATCAAGAACAGCTTTCTCGCCTTCAACTTCCCAGCTGATGTCTGAAAGGTGTACTAAACCGTCGATGTTGCCGTCAAGACCGATGAAGATACCGAAATCTGTGATAGATTTGATCTTACCAGAAACTTTCTGACCTTTATCGTGAGTTGCAGAGAACTCTTCCCATGGATTAGGTTTACACTGTTTAAGGCCTAGAGAGATACGACGACGTTCTTCATCGATATCAAGAACCATAACTTCAGCCATATCACCTAGGTTAACAACTTTAGATGGGTGAATGTTTTTGTTAGTCCAATCCATTTCTGAAACGTGAACTAGACCTTCAACACCTTCTTCAATCTCAACGAAACAGCCGTAATCAGTTAAGTTAGTCACTTTACCAGTCAAACGAGTTGATTCTGGGTAACGCTTAGCGATTGCTACCCATGGATCTTCACCAAGTTGTTTAAGACCTAGAGATACACGTGTACGATCACGATCGAATTTAAGTACTTTAACGTTGATTTCATCACCAACATTAACGATTTCGCTTGGGTGTTTAACACGTTTCCAAGCCATATCTGTAATATGTAACAGACCGTCAACACCACCTAGATCTACGAATGCGCCGTAGTCTGTTAGGTTCTTAACGATACCTTTAACTTCTTGACCTTCTTGAAGATTTTCAAGTAGCTCATCACGTTCAACACTGTTTTCAGTTTCGATAACAGCACGACGAGATACAACAACGTTGTTGCGTTTTTGATCAAGTTTAATCACTTTGAATTCAATATCTTTGTTTTCAAGGTGAGCAGTGTCACGTACCGGACGTACGTCAACTAATGATCCTGGTAGGAAAGCACGGATACCGTTTAATTCAACAGTGAAACCACCTTTAACTTTACCGTTGATAATACCGATAACAGTTTCTTGGTCTTCGTACGCTTTCTCTAGTTGGATCCAAGCTTCGTGACGTTTAGCTTTTTCACGCGAAAGTTTAGTTTCACCGAAACCATCTTCCACAGCGTCTAGCGCTACATCACAAACATCGCCTACAGCAACTTCTAGTTCGCCAGCAGCATTTTTAAATTCTTCAACTGGAATTGCAGCTTCAGATTTAAGACCAGCATCAACGAATACTAGGTTGTTACGTATTCCTACGATTGTACCTTTAACGATCGTACCAGGGCGAGTTTCTACTTGTTGAAGAGATTCTTCAAACAGTTCAGCAAAAGATTCCATCATCTATTTATTCACACTTATTTTATACAACCACTCACAATCCATTAGTAAGGGAGGCTGAAAAAGATTACCACTTCATCCATAAAGCAGTATTTAGTTAATAGTTGCTTATTCAACTACCAAGTTTAGTTTAAGTTTTATCAATTCAAGGACCTGATTGACAACTTCATCAATAGTTAATGAAGTTGAATCGATCACTAAAGCATCTTCTGCCGGCTTTAAAGGCGCAACAGGACGATTGCGATCTCGAAAATCTCGTTCTTTGATTTCGCTTAAAATTTGCGCGATGCTAACACTAAAGCCTTTACTTTGCAACTGATTAAAACGTCGCGCAGCACGCTCTTCGGCACTTGCATCTAAGAATATTTTAACCGCTGCATCGGGAAAAACCACCGTGCCCATATCCCGTCCATCGGCAATTAAACCGGGTGCTTTATTAAAAGCTTTCTGCCTGGCTAATAACGCATCACGAACAACCGGCAATGATGCCACTTGAGATGCGGCTTGCCCAACGACCTCTGTTCTTAATTTATCACCGACATTTTCCCCGGATAATAAAGTATCAACCCCGGCGCCATTCGACTGAAAAGCTACATCCAAGTTTAAGGCTAAATCGGCGAGACTTTTTTGATCATCCAGACTGACCTTTTTCTGCAGTGCGGCAAAAGCTAAAATGCGATATAAAGCGCCACTGTCGAGCAGATGCCATTGCAGTTTTTGCGCTAATATATGGCATACAGTGCCTTTTCCAGATCCACTTGGGCCATCAATAG
>JBATHQ010000382.1:0-1524 GCA_049667005.1 Psychromonas sp. | reverse complement strand
TTTGTATCTCTTGATCGCTTAAGAAGCGTGTGCGTCCATTATTTTCAGCGTATTGCGGAATACCTTTCACCGGGTTGTGATCAATTTCGTATTCATTGGATAGATAACGATATAAAGAGCCTAAAGCAGCTTTATAGCGATTTAATGTAGCAGGCGCTTTGTCATTCGATAAACGCTTTAACTCAGCTTTGACTTGTTGCCGGGAGACTTTACCAACAGTTAAGTTGCCAAAGACTGTAACCCAATAATTTAGCCGCTGATGTTTACTCGGATCCCGACCATTATCTTGATCTAAGAATTTTGTTACGGCATCAGAGAATTTTAAAGTGGTTAAGGTATGATTGGTTAAATGATTTGCAAGATCATCATCGACTAACATTAATGCTGCAAATGTTTCAGCTTCTTTTTTTCGTTTAAATGATTTGGAGATTCGTACGCCATTTCGCATAGCTTCTACGCGATAAGTGGTACCAGATTTATTGTTGCGGATTTGTATTGTGGACATGATATTTTCCTTATTACGCCAAATTACGCCTTAAAACGCAACCGAGTAACAGGAAACAAAACCATTTTTCATTCTAACTCGTTGACTAGACAAGGAAGAAAGTGGCAGGGGTGGAGAGATTCGAACTCCCAACATACGGATTTGGAATCCGTCGTTCTGCCGTTGGAACTACACCCCTGCAGACGGGTCGAATAATACCTAAGCTAAATTTAAAGTAAAGCATTTTATCTGATCAAACTGTTTGCCTGACGACAAAACAGACAGTTGCAGTAAAAAATGGCTTGCCGCTGGAAATTTTCGTTTTATATTTAACTACCCGTAGCCAGTGACTGCTCACTGGTGTATTTTTACAGACTCCATACCGTTGGCATTTTATAAGGATATCAAGCATATGATCACCCCGCGTCCCACCATTAAACCTGCTATTGCTAATTTTTCATCCGGCCCATGCGCAAAACGCCCGGGTTATGATATCAATCAACTGGATATTTCCACATTAGGACGTTCACACCGTTCTAAATTGGGTAAAGATGCGCTACAGAAGGTTATTACTGATACAGCTGAATTATTACAACTTCCAGAGGGTTACCGTGTGGGTGTCGTACCGGCTTCAGATACGGGTGCGATGGAGATGATTTTATGGTCGGTGCTCGGACCTCGCCCTGTCGATGTCTGTTACTGGGAATCATTCGGCCAAGGTTGGTATGGCGATATTATTAAGCAACTGAAATTAGACAAGGTCAATAAAATCAGTGCAGATTATGGGCAGATACCTGATTTATCGAAAGTTAATCCGGAAAACGATGTTGTTTTCACTTGGAATGGCACCACCTCTGGGGTCAAAGTTGAAAATGGGGACTTTATCTCCGATCAGCGTCAGGGGTTAACCATTTGTGATGCAACTTCCGCGGTGTTTGCAATGGAGATGCCCTGGGAAAAATTAGATGTTACGACATTCAGCTGGCAGAAAGTGCTCGGCGGTGAAGGTGGTCACGGTATTATTATTTTAAGTCCGCGTG
>JBATHQ010000381.1:0-8137 GCA_049667005.1 Psychromonas sp. | reverse complement strand
GCTTGAGGGAGGAAAAATTGTGGCTTTGCTTGAGTGAAGCCAGAAACATTTTAAACCAGTACCCCTCATAATACCGTATAACTTTTAGATGAATACTTAATAAAAAAGGGAAGCTGATTGCTTCCCTTTTTTTTACTTTAAAGACAACGTGTTACAATTCAGGTGTCGTCTTAAACCCTATGCCTTATTAGGAAGCTGGGCGCATTTCAGTTAAACCGTTAGAGATATCGGTGATATCCTGCTCAGACAATGTACCGGCATAGAATTTAAGCTGCAGCATATTGATAATGTAGTCATAACGGGCATTGGCCAGCTGATTTTCAGCGGCATATAATGCACGCATTGCGTCCAATACATCAACGATAGTCCGTGTGCCCACTTCAAAGCCTGCTTCTGTTGCATCCACCGCGCTGCGTGAAGAGAGAACGGCCTGCTCATAGGCGCGAATAGAGCTAATTGATGCGTTAACATTGTTATAACCGCTATTAACCTGTGCTTCTGTACTGCGGTATGTCTCCACTAAGTCTTCACTGGCAATCACGTAGTTATATTGTGCTTGTTTCACCAGTGAGGTGATTTTCCCACCCGTATAAAGTGGAACGTTTAACTCTAAACCTATCGTACCCGTATTTAAATTATCATAGTTTAGCTCTGAAGCGGAAGCAGTGGTGTTGTAAGTGTCGTCCTCATAGGTGCTGCTGTGGTGATCTAAAGAGGTGGTTAACGCTAAGGTTGGTTTATGGCCGGCTTGCGCTAATTCGATCTGCATTTTAGCTAACTCTTTGGCGATGCGTTTGCTATGCAGGGTTAGATTATGCTCGAGTGATTTTTTGCGCCAGGTGGCGACGTCACCTTCAAGTTTAGAAGGGCTGAATGTGGCTGTATTTAAATAAGAGAGCTTAAGCACATCAGTGCCGGTTAATTCCCGTAACGTGTAATAGGTATTAGCGAGCGCATTTTCCGCGATGATCTCATCGGCGGTGGTTCGGTCATACTCAGCTTGCGCCTCATGAACATCAGTAATAGCAATTAATCCTACTTCAAAACGTTGTTTAGTCTGTTCTAGCTGACGTTCGACTGCGCGTTTATTGGCCTGTACAGATTTAACCGTTTCATCTGCGCGTAACACATTAAAATAAGCCGTTGCCGTCCTCAGTAATAGATTCTGCGCGCTAATATTGTAAATAATTTCATATTCTGTTGCTTCTTTTTCTGATAAACCTAGCTGCTGCCAATATGCGCTGTTATAAAGAGATTGGCTTAAAGCAAGAGTGGCACCGTATGTAGAGTAAGAATAATCATTATTTTTACCGATATAACTGGTATCAGCAGAGAAACCGATTTGTGGTAATAAAGAAGCTTTCGATTCGGAAATTTTTTCTGAGTATGCGTCAGACTGCGCTTTGCTTTTTAAAATTGTCGGGTCTTTAATTTTAGCTACTTGATAAATCTGCAATAATGTATCGGCATGTACGGAGTAACTAATACCCGTTAATGCAATGAGTGAAGCAATAGAAATTCGTTTTAGCGTCATGACTAAGAATCCTGTAAGTAGTTACAAATTATTGAAATAATAGACTATCATGTGTTAATTTTTTAGTAGTATAAGATATATTTTTTAGCAGGGGAACAATAAATGAATGAACATTCACTTTTAAATAAAGCCGCGCAGATTAGCTATACAGATGATGATGTTGAGATTTTAAATAAAGAACCGTTATATAAAGGTTTTTTTGAGTGTAATTTATATACATTAAAACATAAATTATTCTCAGGCGGCTGGAGCCCGGAAATAAAACTGGAGTTTTTCGAACGCGGTCACGCTGCTGTTTTATTACCCTACGATGTAAAAAATGATACGGTGGTGCTGATCGAGCAGTTTCGTTTTGGTGCGGTGGGGGCAGGAAAATCCCCATGGTTATTAGAGTTAGTTGCCGGCATGATCGAACAGGACGAAACTGCAGAAGATGTGGCAAAACGAGAGGCGCTTGAAGAGGCGGGCTTAACGGTTAACTCCTGCCAGTTTATGCTTAACTATTTAGTCAGTCCGGGCGGCACAACGGAACAGATAGATCTGTTTATCGCTAATGTAGACAGCAGCAATGTCGGTGGATTATATGGTTTAGAACATGAAGGTGAAGATATTCGAGTGCATGTGGTGCCAAGAGAAACTGCCTATCAATGGGTAAAAGAGGGGAAAATATATAACGCCGCAGCTATCATCGCTTTGCAGTGGCTGGAGTTGAATAAAGATAATTTAACCATTTAACTATTTAATCAAAACAGAAATAATATTTTAATCAAAACAGCAATAATATTGTGATTTATGTTTGCCAACACCCCTATCAAGATCGCAAATTTAAGAGGAAATCAGGTATTATCGACATTTTTAACTATTTTTTTTTAAATATAGCTAAGCAGATGATAAAGTCATCAGCTTATACTGCAACTACCTTAAGGTGATTATTGCATCTTGGGGTAGCTTGGGTGTCGATAATGGCGGTTCCTGAAAGGTTAAACTAGCTATTACAATATCAACTAGCCTAATAATGAACGCTATGAACACACAAGTGACAAAATTACATTCAGATCCACAAGGCTGTTTACAGCTTTTACAAATCACCGACACCCATCTTTTTTCAGATAGAAACAAAGATCTGCTGGGTATTAACACGGTCGAGAGTTATGAAGCTGTGATTGAGCATGCTGCCCGCTATTCATCCACTTGCCAGGCTATTTTATCAACAGGCGATCTGTCTCAAGATCATTCCCGACAATCTTACCTTGATTTTACAAAGCAGATACAAAAGTTGGATCTGCCATGTTACTGGTTGCCGGGAAATCATGATGTGCAGTCGGTGATGCAGCCCAGCTTAGTGCAGCCGGGATTAATACATACTCGGCAAATTATCAGTGAATTCTGGCAGATAATATTATTAGACTCACAGGTTGAAGGTGTTCCTTATGGCTTTTTAAGCGAGCAGCAGTTGCTGTTTTTACAACAGGCCTTAACTGAATACCCGGACAAGTATGTGCTGATTTGTGTTCACCACCATGTATTACCCGTTAATTCGGCATGGTTAGATCAGCATATCTTAAAAAATCACGACACCTTTTTAGCGTTGATCCAGCCATTTACAAATGTACGCGCAGTGTTATCCGGGCATGTCCATCAGGCATTTGATATGGTCTTTAATGATGTGCGTTTCTTAGCCAGCCCATCAACTTGCGTACAGTTTAAGCCAAATTGTAATGATTTTAGCGTCGATGATCGGGCGCCTGGTTACCGCTACTTAGCATTAAATAAAAATGGTACTATTAATACCAAAGTTGAGCGTCTGGCACATGGCTTATTTATCCCGGGGAAAGACGCAAAAGGTTATTAATGGCAAAAGTTTTATTATCATTACACGGTTTCCATAGTTCACCCGGCTCATTAAAGGCGCAGCAGATGTCCGCCTATCTGGCTGAGCACTGTCCTGAAATAACTTTTCTCTGCCCGCAACTGCCTTGCCTGCCAAAGCAGATGTGGCAGGTGATAGCTTCGATTTTTGAACAATACAGCGGTGCCGAAATTGCAGTGATGGGCAGTTCATTGGGCGGCTATCTGGCGGCAAAGGCCGCTGAGCAATATGGTGTGAAGGTCGTTTTGATCAACCCGGCGGTATTTCCTTACCGTTTATTACAGCAGTATGCGGGCACACAGACTCACCCTTATACGCAAAACGCTTATCAAATAGATGAAAATTATCTGCAGCAATTAATCGCATTAGACACTAAATCTCTGAGTAACCCCGAACAATGCTGGCTTTTATTACAGGAACAAGATGAAGTTTTAAACTACCGGGAAGCCCTGGATAAATACCAACGCTGTAAAATAACCTGTGAACAGGGCGGGGATCATAGTTTTATTGGTTTTGAGCGTTTCTTACCTGCTATCATTGCGTTTTTATTTTAGTTCTTTTGCTATTATTCATTCTTTAAAATAATTCCTTCCGTTGTTTACTATAGGTACATGCATGAGCAACCAATATAATTCAGATTCCATTGAGGTTTTAAACGGTCTTGATCCCGTTCGCCACCGCCCGGGAATGTATACCGAAACATCACGTCCGAATCATCTTGCTCAAGAGGTCATCGACAATAGCGTTGATGAAGCACTTGCAGGCCACGCAACGACCATCCAAGTCATATTACATCAGGATCAATCATTAGAAGTGAGTGATGACGGACGTGGTATGCCCGTTGATATCCATCCGGAAGAGCGCATTTCCGGGGTGGAGCTTATTTTCTGTAAACTCCATGCTGGTGGTAAATTTTCCGGTAAAAATTATGAAATATCCGGCGGTCTTCATGGCGTGGGGATCTCTGTTGTCAATGCGTTATCAAAACGTATCGATGTCACTATCCGCCGTGATGCTCAAGTGTATGAAATTGCTTTTGAAAATGGTGAAAAAGTTGAAGAGTTACACGTAACAGGTGTATGTGGAAAACGTAATACCGGTACCACTGTCCACTTTCATCCGGATCCTGTTTACTTTGATAGTGCAAAATTTTCGGTTTCACGTTTACTGCATCTGTTAAAAGCGAAAGCGGTATTATGTCCCGGCCTTAACATAAAATTTAAAGACAAAGTCAATCAGAATGAGTATCAGTGGTGTTATCAGGATGGTTTGAATGACTACCTGTTAGAGGCTGTCGCAGATAATGAGTTGTTACCGCCTCAGCCTTTTATCGGTAAGTTTTCGGCAAATAGCGAAACAGCGGATTGGGCGGTTGTTTGGTTACCCGATGGTGGGCCTTCAGTTTCTGAAAGTTACGTCAATTTAATTCCGACAGTGCAGGGAGGAACGCACGTAAACGGCTTTAGACAAGGTCTACTTGATGCGATGCGTGAGTTTTGTGATATCCGTAATCTCCTGCCGCGCGGTCTTAAACTAAGTCCGGAAGATATTTGGGATAAATGCGCTTATATTCTTTCGGTTAAAATTAGAGAGCCGCAGTTTGCAGGGCAAACCAAAGAACGCTTATCATCGCGGCAGTGCGCGGCGTTTGTTTCTGGCGTGGTCAAAGATGCCTTTAGTTTATGGCTCAATGCCAATGTTCATGAAGCCGAATTACTGGCTGAGTTCTGTATTGATAATGCCCAGACGCGGACCCGTAAAAGTAAAAAAATTGCCCGTAAAAAAATTACTCAGGGACCGGCACTTCCCGGTAAGTTAACCGATTGTTCAACTCCGGATCCGATGCGCGGAGAGCTTTTTTTAGTGGAAGGTGATTCCGCTGGTGGCTCTGCAAAGCAAGCGCGGGACCGTGAGTTTCAGGCAATCATGCCGTTGCGCGGTAAAATCAAAAATACCTGGGAAGACGATTCTGAGATCATCTTAAATTCCGAAGAGATCCATAATATATCTGTGGCGATAGGGATTGATCCTGCCTCTGCAGATCTGTCGGGATTACGTTATGGAAAAATTTGTATTCTTGCCGATGCAGACTCTGATGGTCTGCACATCGCGACGCTTATCTGCGCACTGTTTGTCCGTCATTTTCGCGCTGTCGTGGATGCCGGTCACTTTTTTGTGGCAATGCCGCCTTTATACCGAATCGATATCGGCAAAGAGGTTTTTTATGCTTTGGATGAATCAGAAAAACAGGGGGTTTTAGATCGTATCGAAGCGGAAAAAAAACGCGGCAAAGTCAACGTGCAGCGCTTTAAAGGGTTGGGTGAAATGAACCCGTTACAACTGCGTGAAACGACCATGGATCCGAATACCCGCCGTTTAGTGCAGTTAACTTCTGAAGGTGCCGAGGAGATGCTGGAGATGATGGATATGCTGCTCGCGAAAAAACGTGCAGGAGATCGTAAAACCTGGCTTGACGAGAGTGGTGATATGGCCTCGATCGATTAATGTTGTTTAAAGCATCATAGCCTTGGACTTGGCTATGATGCCACACAATGTTGTGCCGGTTTGTGTTTTTCTGAATTATTATAAATATAATCAAAATAAATCAAGAACTTACAATGTGGATTAAGTCACTTATGCTTTATTCCACCATTAATCGGGTTAACATGTTCGTTGTTCTCGGCTTTAGCTAATAACCTCCCCCTTGAATTTTATCCCCCTCATTGCCTTATTGTTTGTACGCGTGTAATGATTTGGCTGTCTATGCGGTGTTGTTTTTTTAATCGATATTCGCTCTGAAAGTTAGCAGGTAAATGGCATAAGCTATAAATATTCTTTGCATATGCTATTTTCGGGGTGTATTCTTATTGCTATCGCCGCTTGTTAGGGTCTGTTATGAGTGAAAAAAAACAACCATTTGATAATAATACTATTTTAGAGTGTATCTCGGATGGTGTATTCAGTGTGGATCATGACTGGAAAATTAGTTCATTTAATCGTGCGGCCGAAAAAATAACTGGCGTTAAACGTAACGATGCACTGGGACGTTATTGTTCCGAGGTGTTTCGCTCTAGTTTGTGCGGTGAGTTATGTGCATTACGGGAAACACTGCGCACAGGCAAGCCAACCATTGATAAGCGCTGTTACTTTATTAATAGCCAGGGTAAAAAAGTCCCGGTCACCTTATCAACTGCAGTGCTTAAAGATCCGCAGGGGAATATTATTGGTGGCGCTGAAACTTTCCGGGATCTATCCGAAATTGAAGGATTAAAAAAACAGCTATCCAGGCAGGAAAGCGCAGATTCTTATATCAGCCATAGCCAGTCGATGAAAGCGGTTATGAGCATGGTTGAAGCGGTTGCAGAAACATCAACAACGGTACTGATAAATGGTGAGACAGGAACCGGTAAAGAGGTTACAGCAAGGGCTCTGCATCAGTTAAGCGAACGAAATAAACAACCCTTTATTGCGGTAAATTGTGCAGCTCTGCCGGAAAATTTATTAGAATCCAGCCTATTTGGTCATGTTAAAGGGGCATTTACCGGAGCCCATGAAAATAAACAGGGATATTTTGCAAGGGCTGCAAGTGGCACGTTATTTTTAGATGAGATTGGTGATATCTCAGCGGCACTGCAAGTCCGTTTATTACGCGTATTACAGGAGCGTGAGTTTGAGCCTGTCGGTAGCCAAAAAACACAAAAAAGTGATGCCAGAATTATTACGGCAACCAATAAAAATCTCTTGGAGTTAGTCTCACAAGGTAAGTTCCGGGAAGATCTTTATTACCGTTTAAATGTAATAAAAATCTCCTTACCGACACTCGCACAGCGTGTTGAAGATATCCCATTTTTAGTTGATCACTTTATTGAACGCTTTAACCAGTTACATAACAGATCGATAAAGGGAATCAGCGGCGAAGCATTAGTTGCACTGCAATCCTATGCCTGGCCGGGCAATATTCGCGAATTAGAAAATAGCATTGAGCGGGCTTGTGTATTGTCTAAAAACAGTTATATCCAGCCAAGCTGTTTTCCCTTTGTGAATTCAGAAAATTTGCACACCGGGACGCGAAAATCTGAGATTCAAGAGAGTTTAGGAAAAACGAGAGAAGAGATTGAAAAGCAGATGATTATTGAAGCATTAAAGAATAATTACAGCAAAGTAGCCGCTGCTAAAGCACTGGATATACATAAAACAACGCTATTTCGTAAAATGAAAAAATACAATATAGCTGTTTAAGTTTAGTGCCTTTGAAAGAAATCATTCTCAGATTAAATAACGGTATTTATTTGTAAGTTTATGGAGAGCAGTGTGGATAAATTAAAATGTTTAAAATGTAACGGCCCATTAACCAAAACGGGCAAGGTTAACTTGTACTGCCCTGAATGTGATATTCATTATGGTGTGAAAAGTAGCTGTGGCCAATGTGGTGATGAGCTGGAGCGGTTAATCGCTTGTGGGGCGGTCGACTTTTGGTGTAACAGATGTAATGAGTTGAAAAGTAAATCATCCGCTAATTATGTCCTGATTGAAAAATAATTTTTGGTCGCGATAAAAGCTCTGCTCAATAATTAATTGAGTTCAAAACGAAAGGCGAACAGCTGTTCAGAAGTGATCCTTTTCTGGCCTTTTAATGCCGGCATAAATAACTCCCGGTTGATAAATGCCAGCACGGCCTGATCGAGGATGTTATGTCCACTGGAGTTGATAATGCTCGGGTTTTTAGGCTTGCC
>JBATHQ010000380.1:0-10996 GCA_049667005.1 Psychromonas sp. | reverse complement strand
AACAAGTACGTCCCGGCGCAGACTACAAATGGTCATTAAAATTGCTCCAAAAATTCAAAGAAAAACACCCGCATATTCCAACAAAATCAGGTTTAATGATGGGCTTGGGTGAAACCAACGAAGATATTGAGCAAGTGCTGACTGACCTCAGAGAGCATGGTGTAACAATGCTAACCCTAGGACAATACTTACAGCCTAGTCTGCAGCATTTAGCCGTGGAGCGTTACGTGCCACCAGCAGAATTTGATCAATTAGGCGCGAAAGCAAAAGCGATAGGATTTGACCATGCGGCCTGCGGTCCTTTCGTCCGTTCGTCTTACCATGCTGATTTACAAGCATCCGGCAAAGAAGTGAAGTAACATTTAAAAATAACATGTAAAAACCGCATTAAATGCGGTTTTTTTGTTTATATACGGGTGATTACGGTGAATAAATTGAACACAACAGATCAGGATGTCAGCATTGCTTTAAAGCAACTGCAACAAAAAATGCACAGCATCATAAATCCCTCACCATTACAGTCGCTAAAGCATCCATTATTAGATTCTCAGCAATTAAGACTTTCCGTTAAAAGAGATGATCTTTTACACCCACAAATATCCGGAAATAAATGGCGTAAATTAAAATATAACTTGTTAGAAGCACGCAAACAGCAAGTTGATCACATTATCAGTTTTGGTGGCGCTTATTCAAACCACCTGCATGCTCTGGCCGCCGCCGGATATCATTTCGGCTTCAACACTACCGCCATTATTCGCGGTGAAAGCAGTTATGCCGATAACCCGACTCTCAAACAGTGTTCAGCATGGGGTATGCAACTGCAGTTTGTAACACGCCTGGAATATAAAAAAAGAGCAGATCCGGTATACCTGCAATCTTTACAAAGATTATATCCAAATGCTCGAATCGTACCTGAAGGTGGCAGTAGCCTACTTGCCATCCCCGGCGTGATGGAAACAGTACAGGAGATAGTTCAGCAAGCAGCGCATCCGGTTGATCATATTGTAACAGCCACCGGAAGTGGTGGAACTTTGGCTGGGATTGTTGCCGGGGTGCGACACTACCAGCCAAACACCAAAGTAACAGGTATTGCAGTATTAAAAAATGCTCACTATCTCAATCAGGAAATAGCATCGTTACTGACCGATACCCAACTCTCTCAACCACAAAAACCTTTACTGGCTGACAGTGACAGCAATCAACAACAAGAATGGATCTTACAAACAGAGTTTCATCACGGCGGTTATGCCAAAGTACCCGTTAAACTGCTCGATTTTTGTGAGCAGTTTATGCAGCAAACTGGCATTCCCGTTGAGCCGATTTATACCGGTAAAATGTTTTATGGGTTATTTCAGCTTATTGAGCAAGGGTATTTTGATAAAGGTCAGCATATCGTTGCCCTGCATACCGGTGGGCTGCAGGGTTTGAACGGCTTAAAGAATAGACAGAACAGGGGATGATAACTGCCTATGCATTAAGGCGCAAGAACAGGAGCGGCAGTGGCGAAAAAGTCACCTTGACCGGCGTAAACACCAAGTTTAAGCAGGTATAACCACTCCTTTTCGCTTTCAACACCCACTGCAATCATTTTAGCCCGGCTATTCGAGCACTTCGCCTGCAGATCATGTAATACAGTCTGATTGGTCTTGTTAAGATGAATATTGCGGATCAACCCACTGTATATTTTTAGGTAATCAATATTAATATCATTAACATAATCCATATCAGCAAAAGCTTTCCCGACATTATCAACTGCAATCTTACAGCCCATTTTTTGAATCGCTGTTAATGCGCTGCGCAGTGCCTGGTAATTATCTTTTAACATCTCTTCGGACACCTCTATCAGCAGATTACGGCGCAAACGTGGCGAAAGAAAAAGCAACTGCAGAAGTAGCCATTTATAAATGCGTTTATCGGTTAAAATTTGGGTACTCATATTGATTGCTATCGGCTTTGCGTTTTCGCCCCTGGCAACCAGCAAGGCCAATGTTTTCTCTAATGTTTTTTGGTCAAATTTTTCATATACACCGCATTTATCCGCCATCGGCAGGAACACCCCGGCAGTAATGACTTTTTGTTGTTCATCTTTAATGCGCGGCCAAAGTTCGCAATAAAGGTCGGTTAAACCATCACTTAACTTTATACCCTGCTGATAGAGTAATAATTTATCTGTATCCAAAATGTTTTCCAATAAGGAGCGCCAACGCACAGTGCCTTTGTGGGTAGCAACTTGTTCCTTTGGATCATCTGACATAAACCAGCCACTTACTTTCTGGTGAGTTGCCACAATCAGAGCACGGTTTAAATCATCTAAGATCGCCGACTTATCCATAGCATAGGGAAAATTTACTACCCCAATATGGAAAAAATCATCAATATAAAAGAGTTCCGGGGGAGACAGCTGAAAAAGCGATTTGGTCAATTGCTTAGCGATCACTTCCGTTTCTTGGTAAGTCATCTGCGCAATAATTAAAACAAACTTAGACGTGGTTATACGGGCAATAAAGTGTTCAGGGTAACGAACACAAAATTTACTCAGTAATTCCGCAATTTGTAATACCAATTGATGATGTACTTGCGCCCCAAGTTTATGCTCTATGGCCTCTAACTCATTAAATTTAATGATAAATATAGCACTCGACAAGACATTACGGTTGCATATCAGAGCCTCTAAGTAATTATCAAAAGCTAAGCTGTTCCCTAATCCGCTCCTCTTATCTAAAAAGGATTCGCCGCGAATATATTGAGCAAAAGGGTTGCTGCCAGGTTCGCTGCGCTGTAACTGCTTGGACAAAAGATCCAGTGCCCGGCTCGCTGATAATGGCCACTCCCCTGATTGGGGAAAGCACCCCCTAACATCGTTTTGCAATAAACAGATTGCCCTTCTTTCTAATAGATCTGCGCCAACAAGTTGTTTTTTGACCCGATACAGTATGTAAAGCAAGAAGATAATACAAAGCAGAGTAGCAACGCTAATAGTGATTAGTGGCAAAACTAAAACAGCTAAAACAGACTCGGGTTCTCTGGTTTGCAGTTCTAAATGAGTATCGGGGGATTTTTTAAACTGATATTCGTAATTTCTCAAGGCAGGATGCAAGGCCGCGCCGCCACGCTCAAATTTTTTGGCGAATAAAATCTGCTCACGCTCTTTAATTTGCAGGCTGATAACACCACTCGCATCAAGTAACTCAGGCAACCAAAGGTGTAACTCTGCTCCTGTTGCCCCCTTCTCGACCTGGGATTCTATCACCTTGGCAAGACGTTCAATATGTTGCTGATGATACGCGAGAGTCAGCACTTTAATGCTTATAAATCCAGCCAATAGCATAAGCGCAGCATAGCCAAAAACAACCACCATGCTTATAAATGTAAATTTATCCTTAAATTTCATTTAGTCCCTTCTCGATTAAATGTGCAATTGTATTGGCAAGAAATAGACAAATAACAATATAATGCGCTCATCAATTAAAACTTTATCAACTCATTTTCAGGTTATATCCAAACTACTTGGATATAAGTGTAGTTAAAAATAGGAAAATATAATGTCCCTTGCGAATAACGCATTTTCAAATCCCAGCCAACTATTGCAACGTAATGAATCCCTTTTTATAAACAAGAATATTCTCGTCGCAGGTAATATTGATGATGATTATCCGCTACAGCTACAATCCTTAGCCAATTCATCTACCTTCTGTTTCAGTGATTACCGTTATTACAGCAACTTAAAAGACAGATTAAACTCATCGAATGTTTTTTTTACCGATAACTACCAGGGGGATAAAAAATTTGATCTGCTGATTATTTTTATACCTAAAGCTAAGCAGGAAACCTTGTATCTGTTAGCCAACCTTACCCCGCATTTACAACAGGGTGGCGAAATTATTTTAGTGGGTGAAAAAACATGCGGTATCAAAAGTGCTGGCGCGCTATTAAAATCCTATTCAACAACAATCAATACCATTGATTCTGCACGTCATTGCAGCATTATTTACGCTCAATTAGATCAGCCTGTGACAACCTTCGACCAAGCACAATGGATAAAAACCTATCGGATAAACATTAACAGCACAGAGTTGCAGATATGCTCGTTGCCCGGTGTATTCAGTTATGGTGAATTAGATAAAGGGAGTGAATTACTGCTGCAAAACTTACCGAATGGAATGTCAGGAAAAGTACTTGATTTTGGATGCGGTGCAGGTGTCATTGCTTGTTATATATTAAAAAAACACCCGCAACTGCAGGTAGACTTGGTGGATATTAATGCTTTTGCTTTAGCCAGTGCAAAATTATCACTGCTCAGTAATAAACTACAGGGTAATGTGTTTCCCTCAAACGTATTTTCACAGGTCAAAGAAAAATACAATATCCTTCTCTCCAACCCACCATTTCACTCTGGAAAGAACACCGATTATAGCGCTGCTGAAACCTTTATAAATCAATCGTATGAACACTTGAAAAAAGGCGGGAAACTATCTATTGTGGCTAATAAATTTCTAAATTATGAACCATTACTTGTTAAGACATTCGCAAACTTAACAGTCGCACAAGAAAACAACAAATTCAAAGTATTGAGCTGTACGGCAAGCAATCCGAATTGTTGATTGCATCACTAAAATATCAAAGTCATGAGTTACATCACAATAAATTGCTAAAAAAAAATTTTTACCCCGCGATATTACGATGATAGCTGTATTATAAAAGGGCTTGTTTCATAGGCTGTTGATGATTTTATTTCATTCACTTAATGAACCATAACCACCTGACGTATTGGTCTTTAATAGGGCGTTGCCATTTGACCGAAAAGACGACAATAGTGATATGAAACAATCCCGAATAAAAGGATCTAATCGCAATATATATCCATTATGCAAATAACAATAACATTCACATTAATTTTATCTGGAGATCTTTATGGCTGGCATTCTTGCTATGATTCTAGCAGGTGGAGAAGGTTCCCGCCTTTTTCCCTTAACGCAAACTAGAACAAAACCCGCCGTTCCTTTTGGTGGTAACTATCGTCTGGTCGATTTTGCCTTAAATAATTTTGTTAATGCCGACTTAATGAAAATCTACGTCTTAACACAATTTAAATCCCAATCTTTAAATATTCATCTACGCAAAGCATGGCGCCTGTCGGGCATCGGCAGAGCAAACCGTTTTATTGAAGCAATTCCAGCACAGCAACGGGTTAATAAAAGTTGGTATTCAGGTACCGCCGATGCAATTTACCAAAATGCCCGTTTTATAGAAAAAAGTGACCCGGATCATGTCTGTATTTTTGGTAGTGACCATATCTATAAAATGGATGTGCAACAAATGGTTGAATATCATAAACAAAAAGGCGGTGCACTGACTGTTTCAGCGATTCGAGTTGCTAAACAGCACGCCTACCATTTTGGTATTATTGAAATAGATGAAGAGGGCCGCATGATTGGTTTTGCTGAAAAACCAGCCGTTGAAGATGCGAAAACCATTCCTGGTGACCCGGATCATGTGTTAGCGTCAATGGGTAACTATATTTTTGAATCAAAAATACTGCTTAAAGAATTATATGAAGATGCTGCGGACAGCGAATCAGCTCATGACTTTGGTAACAATATCATTCCGAAACTTTACCCTAACGGGAATGTTTTTGTTTATAAATTAAGCGATAACTTTATTGCTGGCGAGCCGGCAATGGCTTATTGGCGCGATGTAGGTACGCTCGATTCATACTGGGAAGCCCATATGGATATGCTCAAACCGAACGCGCCATTCTCTCTTTATAATAAAAACTGGCCGTTGCATACCTATCATCCGCCATTACCGCCAGCCACATTCCGTGACCCCGATGGTGCAATCAATGATGTTGCACAATCATTAATAGGGGCTGGTTCATACATTAACGGCGCGACCATCAAAAACTCTGTTTTAGGGTTCCGTAGTCACGTCTGCAAAGGGGTTGTCATCCAAGATTCTATTTTCCTTGGTAATGCAAAAGTGGGTTCGAATTGCCGCTTGACAAAAGTTATTCTGGATAAGAACGTGGAAATTGCCCCGGGCACTGTTATCGGTGAAAATTTAGAAGAAGATCGTAAGAGATTCACGGTGTCAGATGAAGGTGTTATTGCCATCGCTAAAGACAGCAGAATCGGTTTTTAATCACGCTTTTCAGTGGGCAGTTAAACGCTTGCCCATTTCCATTTTTATGCAAATAATAGGTTTTTAAAATGTCAAAAGTTCTGTCAATGATTTTAGCGGGTGGTGAAGGTTCTCGCCTTTACCCATTAACCCAATCGCGTACTAAACCCTCTGTGCCATTTGGCGGCAGTTACCGTTTAGTTGATTTTGCATTAAACAATTTTGTTAATTCCGACTTACTGCGAATCTACGTTTTAACCCAGTTTAAATCCCAGTCACTTAACCAACATTTGAGTCAGGCATGGGAACTCAATAGTATTACCGATACTTTTATCGACGCTATTCCAGCGCAAATGATCATGGGTAAACACTGGTACTCAGGTACCGCCGATGCAATTTATCAAAATATTCAATTCATTAAAGAAGATGAAGCGGATCTGGTGTGTATTTTTGGTAGCGACCATATCTATAAAATGGATATTCGTCAGCAGATCAGCTATCACGAAGAAAAAAACGCGGTACTGACCGTATCCGCGATTAAACTGCCGAAAGCGCAAGCTTACCACTTTGGTATCATCGAAGTAGACGCACAAGGCCGCATGATAGGTTTTGCTGAAAAACCTGCGGTTAAAGATGCGAAAACAATTCCCGGTGATCCGGATCATGTATTAGCTTCTATGGGTAACTATGTTTTCGATTCAAAAGCATTACAAGCGGAACTAATCCGTGATGCAGCAGTAGAGAACTCAAGCCATGACTTCGGCAAAGACATTATTCCGCATCTTTATCCGCAGGGTAAAGTGTTCGTTTATGACTATACAACCAATACCATTCCGGGTGAATCTGGTGAAACCTACTGGCGCGATGTGGGTACCATTGAGTCATACTGGGAAGCGAATATGGACTTGATTAAAGATAAACCGCCGATTACGCTATATAACAACAAATGGCCGATGCACACCTATTATCCGGCACTGCCACCGGCTAACTTTAGAAATACTGACGAGTTCGATTGCCGAATCAGCCGTTCTCTGATTTCAGATGGCGCCTACATTACCGGCGCATTAATTGATAAATCAGTTCTCGGCTCTAAATGTGTTATCGACAATGGTACAGAGGTTCATGAATCTGTCCTAATTGGTGATTCACACATCGGCAAAAACTGTAAAATTTTTAAAACCATTATCGATAAAGATGTTCATATTGCCGATAATGTTGAAATTGGTGTTAATTTAGATGCAGACAGAAGACGCTTTACCGTATCTGATGAAGGTATAGTGGTTATTCCTAAGGGTGCAAGAGTCGGTTTTTAACCTGCACTGTACTCTCATTAGACGCTAATAATAATATCTAAAAGCCACAGTTCTTGTGGCTTTTTAGTTTCTAAAACGGTTATAAATCATAAACAAAAAATAAAACTATAAAGAAAGCCGCATTTAAGCAGATGATGGGCGATAATTAAAAATGAAAACAACACGACTATTTTGATTTTTACAAATTATTGCTATAAATACCGCTAAATAGTTTGCTAGATTGATAGTGTAATGGCAGGATTGCCAAAGGAGTTATTCATTGGATAAAAAACTAAAAATTCTCTTCATCTCTGCAGAAGTTGATGAGTTCTCAAAAACCGGCGGATTAGCGGATGTAGCAAAATCGTTACCCATCGAATTACGCAATCTTGGTCATGAAGTTAAAATAATCACTCCATTTTACCGCACAATTAATCATCGCGAACAAGCCAGGCACCGTTTTAATTTAACGCTCAGTACAGACTATTCCCGTCCTGATATCCATTTCCAGGTACAGCAGTTAGATTTACATGGGATTCCTGTTTTAGCCATTGATAATGCCCATTATTTTGACCGAGAAGGTTTATACGGGGAAGATAATAAATCTTATCAAGATAACGGCGAACGTTTTGCATTTTTCTGCTTAGCTGCCCTGCAAGCTTGTGATGCTGACGACTTCACCCCGGATATCATTCACTGCAATGACTGGCACACGGGATTGGTGCCATTCCTGTTGAAAACCCGATTTGAAGAACATGACCGTTTTACCAAGACCAAAACATTATTAACCACACATAATGCCTGCTATCAGGGGATTTTTGATAAATCTCAACTCAACCTGATCCCCGAAGTCAGCGCCTGCATGGATGATCGGGTATTAGAAAGTTACAACTATATCAATTACTTAAAAGTAGGCATAACCTACAGTGATAAAATCAATACGGTCAGCCCTAACTATGCCAGTGAACTGCTTACACCATTAGGCTCACATGGTATGTCGCATCTGTTTATTGAGCGTATTCATGATTTTGAAGGCATTTTAAATGGTTGTGATTACAACGATTGGAATCCTGAAACAGATCCTCTGATCCCAGTAAATTTCTCTGCAGATGAGATCGACGGCAAAGGCTTTTGTAAAACAGCATTGCAGAAAGAGGTAGGCCTACCGGTAAACAATGATGCACTGTTTGGCATGGTCTGTCGTTTAACCGATCAAAAAGGCTTTGGCCTGATCATCCCGATTTTAGAACGTGTACTTAAACATAATCTGCAACTTGTGATCATCGGATCGGGCGATCCTGCAATCACCGGACAACTTAACGCTATCGCAGCGCACTTTCCGACTAAGTTTAAGTTTATAAATAGTTACAGCAATAAATTATCACATATGGTAGAAGCGGGTGCGGACTTCTTTTTAATGCCGTCAATTTTTGAGCCCTGCGGTTTAAACCAGTTGTATAGTTTAGCTTACGGTACCTTGCCTGTTGTACGTGGTGTGGGTGGATTGAAAGATACGGTAATCGATTATGATCAAGATCCGGACAATGCCAATGGTTTTATGTTCTATGATCCACTGCCCAATCAACTGCTTAATTTATTACGGCGCGTATTATTACTGTACATTGAGCATCCGGAAGAGATGTTACGCATGAAAACAAAAGCAATGCGCTCCCATTTCTACTGGTCTGATGCGGCAAAACATTATCAGCACTTATATTACAGTGCCCTGTTTAAACCCCATTTTCGCTAAAAAATAGTTTCGCTAAAATTTATGCTCTAATATGAGCATATAATTAACACATTAATAAACGCAAAAACCAATTTTATGAAATTGGTTTTTTGTGTTCCATCCCCTCCCCTTGTTAAACTTTTTTTGTTTTTTTATCTATTTTGAGCACTCTTGCCCGCTTTGCTTTATAATGCCCTTTATTTTCTTTTTTAACTGGAAACACCCATGTCTTTTGAAGCGCTTGAGCTCGACCAACACTTATTAAACGCCATTGCTAAAATGGGGCACTCGCGCCCAACAAGCATTCAAACCCTAGCGATTCCACCGGCAATGGATGAACGCGACATTATGGCAAGTGCACCAACGGGCACAGGGAAAACATTAGCTTTTTTACTGCCTGCAGTGCAGCGTTTAATTGATTTTCCGCGTCGCAGGAACGGCTCAGCAAGAATTTTAATCTTAACCCCGACACGCGAATTAGCCGTACAAATTAGTGAAGTTGCCTCTGAACTGGTAAAAGGGACAGACTTGGTTGTCGGCAATATTATTGGTGGTGTTTCCTATCAGGAACAAGAAGAGATTATTACCGATAATGTCGATATCGTGATCGCAACGCCGGGCCGTTTAATGGAATATATCGATTCAGAAGCCTTTGATTGCAGGGAAGTAGAGACCCTTATTCTTGATGAAGCGGATCGCATGTTAGACATGGGCTTTATCAACGCTATGGACCGTATTTCAGGTGAAACGCGCTGGCGCAAACATACCGCCCTCTTCTCAGCAACGCTAGAGGGTAAAGGTTTAAGAGAATTCGCCCGTGATGTATTAAAAGATCCGGTGCAGCTAACAGCAGAAGTATCACGTCGTGAAAGTGGTAAAATTTTACAATGGGTTCATCTTGCCGATACTCCGGAGCATAAATTACAGTTACTAACGGCAATTTTACAACAACCCGTAAAAGAGGAGGAGCAACAGCAAAAAGTAATCGTTTTTGTGAAAACCCGTGAACGCTTAACTGAACTCGTCGCGCAACTGGCTGAATTACAAATCCCATGCAATTACTTACGCGGTGAAATGGATCAGGAAAAACGTAACTTAGCGTTAACCCAATTTAAAGCGGGTAAAATTAACATTCTTATCGCTACCGATGTTGCCGCCCGTGGTATTGATGTCCCTGATATCACCCATGTCATTAACTATGATCTGCCGCGCAGTGCCGATATTTATGTACATCGTATTGGACGTACTGCCCGTGGTGGTAAAAAAGGCACCGCGATTTCATTAGTAGAAGCGCATGATGTTGATATGCTGGCAAAAATTGAGCGTTATACTGACCAAGTTCTAAAACGCAGAGTGATCAAAACATTACGCCCGACGCATAAAGAAGCGCAAATCAGTCAACGTAAACCGAAAAAGAACGTCAATAAAAAAAGTAAAAACAGAGAAGAAGAGTTAAAAAAAGAGCAAAAAGCCAAACGCCTTAAGAAAAAAGAAGATATGGGTAAACAACGTCACCGCAATGTAAAAGCGAAAGGCAAACCCGATTGGGCAGGAAAAGGCAAGAAAGAAGCAAAACCAGAAGAATAAGAACTAGCTACGAGTTATGAGCGACGAGTCACGGGCTATCATGACTCATAGCTCGTAGTTCATGACTCGTAACCCGTAGCCCGTAGCCCGTAGCCCGCAACTCAAAGACTACCTTTCATCACGATAAAATACCAACTCTGTCGCACTCGATTCTGACGCGACAAAATAATACCCCTCACTGTCAAAGGCTTTTAGTTTATCTATTGATGTTATCTGCTCTTCGATAATATAACGCGCCATTAACCCGCGGGCCTTTTTGGCATAAAAG
>JBATHQ010000379.1:0-1790 GCA_049667005.1 Psychromonas sp. | reverse complement strand
GCCGTGCAGGATAAGCTTTGCTCGCTAGGTGCACAACCACTGTTAGCAATGACCCGACTGCAGGAAGATTGCGCCCTTTTATCACCGGGGATTATTGATGTTACACAGCTTAACTCCCTCCCTGATGAGGAGTATTTCGGTCCACTGCTCACCATTATTCGCTATGACAATTTTGACCAGGCCATTGCCATAGCAAACCAAACACGTTTTGGACTGGCAACTGGGTTGATTTCAACGCAACGTGAAAATTACGAGCGTCTGTTAATAGAGGCACGAGCAGGCATTGTCAATTGGAATAAACCACTCACTGGCGCGTCAAGCAATGCACCATTTGGTGGTATTGGCGCATCGGGAAATCATCGCGCCAGCGCCTACTATGCAGCCGATTACTGCGCGTGGCCAATGGCCTCCATGGAATCGGCAACTATCGTACTCCCTGAAACAACCCTACCGGGTTTACATTTTAACTAATTATTGGAGAGCCACTACTATGTCTGCATATGAAGTAAATTTTGATGGACTGGTGGGTTTAACCCATAACTATTCCGGTCTGTCGTTTGGCAATGTCGCCTCGACGTCCAATAAAAACGCCATTGCAAATCCGAAACTTGCCGCATTACAGGGGCTGAATAAAATGAAAGCCCTGACAGATATGGGCTTTAAACAAGGCGTTTTACCACCACAAGACAGACCGTGTATTGCCACGCTTCGCAAACTAGGCTTTACTGGCGACGACACCCATGTCCTGCAAAAAGCGGCACAACAAGCGCCCCACCTGCTGACAGCGGTAAGCTCGGCATCGTCGATGTGGGTCGCCAATGCCGCAACCGTTTCGCCATCAGCAGATACCGCTGATGGTAAAGTACATTTTACCGTGGCAAACCTGAATTGTAAGTTTCACCGCTCGATTGAAGAGCAGACCACCAGTAATGCCCTGCGTGCTATTTTCTCAGATAATAACCACTTTGCGCATCACCAGGCTCTGCCTCAACAGGATGTTTTCGGCGATGAAGGAGCTGCTAATCATAATCGTCTGTGTGGTGAATATGGCGACTCTGGTGTAGAGGTGTTTGTCTATGGCCGGCAAGCCTTTGGTGGGCAAGTTGAGCCACAAAAATACCCCGCTCGACAAACTCGGGAAGCAAGTGAAGCGATTGTCAGACTGCATCAGCTGGATCAGGCAAAAACCGTCTTTGTCCAGCAAAATCCCAAGGTCATTGACCAGGGCGTGTTTCATAATGACGTGATCTCAGTCAGTAATGGCAATGTCCTGTTTCATCATCAGGAAGCTTTTTTAAACCAAACAGCCGCCTTTACTGAAATCGCGCAAAAAATGCAAAAACTGGGTACCCATTTCATGCCGATTGAGGTGCCGAATGATAAGGTCAGCGTCAGTGATGCCGTCTCAACCTACCTTTTTAATAGCCAGTTGCTCAGTAAAAAAGATGGCAAAATGCTGATCGTTATTCCCGAAGAGTCTCGTGCTAACCCACGCGTTTGGTCATACCTTAATGAATTGATTCAGGGCGATAATCCGATCGATGAGATGCGTGTTTTTGATCTGCGCGAAAGCATGTGTAATGGCGGTGGTCCAGCCTGCCTGCGCTTGCGTGTTGTCCTCAATGAGGCTGAGCAACAAGCGACTAATCAGCATGCCCTGCTGGATCAGCACCTTTACTTGTCACTCACAAACTGGGTCAATAAACATTACCGCGACCGCTTAGGTGAAGCCGATTTAGCCGACCCACAGCTGCTTAGGGAAAATCGCACCGCCCTTGATGAGCTAACCC